>CAYYXZ010000114.1:0-6424 GCA_964475715.1 uncultured Marinosulfonomonas sp.
CACGGCCAATCTCACTCAGCGATTGACCAGTTTTCCAGCGCTGCCAAAGTTCACGTTTTTCACGATGGGTTAATCCGGGACGACCTGTTCGGGGCATTTCATATCCTTCAGTGCTAACATCAAATTATCAGATGTTGCGAGGACCGATTGAATGCACCGGGGCTTACTGCCGCGAAACAGGCTATCGAACACCAAAAACTACCTTACCTTCCAAGGCCTTAGCAATATTTGACACGGGTAAAAGAAAATTGGTGGAGCCTAGGAGGATCGAACTCCTGACCTCCTCGCTGCCAGCGAGGCGCTCTCCCAGCTGAGCTAAGGCCCCATTCAATGGGTCGTCTTGTGGCTTGCTATTTAGGCAAGCACGAGGATCAATTCAAGCGAAAAAACCCCCGTATTAAAAATTAACTATCGTCGTCATTTACGGCAACATCGGCAATTTCTTCCAACGGAACCGTATCTTCGTCATCCTCGTCATCCAGAACATCATCGCCCAGATCCACGTCAGATGTGTCATCATCATCCAGAACCGTATCATCAGCCTCTGCGACGTCTTCCTTGGGCTTGTTGCTGGCATCTTCTTTGTCGGCCACCATCGTGCTGGTTTTATTGTTCGCCTCGACATCAATAACTTCGCCGGTGTACGGGCTTACCACAGGTGATTTATTCAAGTCGTAAAACCGTTTTCCGGTTTCTGGGCAGACGCGCTTAACGCCCCATTCTTCTTTGGGCATATGATTCCCCTTTAACTGGTCGGTTTTTTTTCAAGAGTTCAGGCCAATTGCCACAACAATGCCAAGGTGTCAAAGGCTTTTGTAAAATATCGGCGGGAATAGTGTTTTATAGGTGAAACAGGCGGGATTAATCGCTATGAGTATGAACCGGAAATTAATGCAGGCGCGAAATGGAGCAGATCGAATTATCAGGGCCGCCGATGGTGGGCATTATTGTGCGCCGTTCACATCGCGCGCGGCAGCTTTCGTTGCGGGTTTCGCAACTGGATGGCCGGGTTACAATAACCTTGCCGCGGCGCACCCCGTTGCGCGAGGCCCGTGTTTTTGCATCTGAAAAAGAGCGCTGGATCAGAAAGGCGCTTGCCGATCGCCCTGATATGGTGCGCCCCGAAATTGGTGCGGCGGTTCTGCTTGAGGGCCGCGAGGTGATGATAATTGCCGGCAGCGGTCGGGCTGCGCGGTATCTGGACGGGGTGATTTCTGTGCCTGAAAATCCAGACAGGGTTCCGTTTCGTGTGGCCGCATTATTTAAAATAATGGCAGCTGACCGGTTGCGCCAAGCAAGCGAAAAATATGCGGCGGCGCTGGGTATTAAATTTGGAAAAATATCCATACGCGATACCCGATCGCGCTGGGGCTCGTGCTCGTCTCAGGGCAATTTAATGTATTCGTGGCGCCTGATAATGGCCCCTCCCGAGGTGCTGGATTATGTTGCCGCGCATGAGGTTGCGCATTTGGTTGAAATGAACCATTCCGCCCAATATTGGCGCGTGGTGGCCAAAATATGCCCCGATTACAAACCCAAACGCGCCTGGTTGCGCGAAAATGGCCAAAAACTGCACAGTTACCGGTTCGCGGATTGACCCGCGCCACTGTTTTGTGATCACATGGCCCCATGCAAAATCAAAACCGCTCTCAAAGTAACGTGACAGAAAAAACCGGCCCGGCACATGAGCGGGTTTATCGCCAAATGCGCGTTCGGATAATGCACGGAGAATTAAAACCCAGAACCGCCCTGACATTGCGCGGGCTTGGGCGCCAATACGGCGTTTCAATGACACCGGCGCGCGAAGCCGTGCGCAGGTTGGCCGCAGAAGGCGCGCTTACTTTATCCAGTTCGGGCCGCATCACCACGGCCGATTTAACCAATGAGCGCATCGAAGAGCTGGCGGCCCTGCGCGCATTACTGGAGCCCGAACTGTCCAGCCGTGCCTTGCCGCGCGCCCATATTGCGCTGATTGACCGCTTGGAGCTGATCAATTCATCAATCGCCCAAGCCATCGCAAAACATGATTCGGTGGCCTACATCAGCCGAAATCTGGAATTTCACCGCACGCTTTATTTGCGCGCCCAAGCACCGGCGATGTTGGCAATGACCGAAACCGTCTGGTTGCAACTGGGTCCAACGATGGGCGCATTATACGGCCGTTTGCGCCGCACCGAGCCGCCGCGCAACCATCGTTTGATCATCGCGGCACTGCGCGCGGGCGATGAGCCGGGATTAAGGTTGGCGGTGCGCACGGATGTCACCCAAGGGCTAAAAATGCTGGCGAGTTAATTTTTGGCCACAGGCGGCGAAAACAACCACGGCCCTATTTTAAAACAGTAAATGCCAAATGCAAGAACCCACAAAACGCCGGAGCCGGTCATGGTCCAGTAATATTGCGGCCAGATTGCGCCGATTACCCGCAACACAGCACTCATGGAAATCGCCGCGATTGCCAGATTTAAAACCGCATCCGCCACGGGCTTTCGTCCGGTATTTCCAAGGCTGACGCGCATCATCACCGCAAGGGTTATCCCCCCCATCGCCCCAATCCCGAACACATGCAGCGCGCCGATAATAATCAGGCTGTCATCCCAAAACATGCCGGCCGCCAAAACCAGATAGCCAGCCGGAATAAAGCCGTAAAAAATATGCAGGATCACCAACAAAGGGTTTCTGAGCGCCCTATATCCGGCCCAACGCCAGAGACGGTAAAAATGCGCCAAACCAAGCAGCGCAAACACCACACCAACCATTGGCAGCCAGCCCAAAGCGATCCGATCAACAAAAACCCAACCCAGCATAATGACGGCCGAAATCCGTTCCAGATATTCATCGTAACGCCCGAAACTTACCGGCATCCGGCCCGCCGGTTTGGGCACCAGCAATGGCCCGGCTGATTTGTTTTGTTGTGCCAACCAGCTACGGGTAAAACCGGGGGTGATCCGGCCTGCAATTATCATCAATATCCCCAACATGGCGGCAAAACCAAGCCGGACAGGCGCTTGGCCCGTTTCGCCGATAAGCATCTCGATATGAAACCAGATATTGGCGACGGCAAAGACCACCACGACCAACAATATTTTTAGGTTACGCCAGTTTTTAGCGCCAATAATCATCCGCCCGATAATCATCGCCAGTATCACCAGAAAGGCAGAATCAATAACGATTGCAACATTGTAAGGGACCACATTGCCAAACAGCAGACTGATGCGCCCGGCAATCCATAGGCCAACAAATGCAATCAACGGCCTGCCCACAACGGGGCGTGAATTGGTCCAATTTGGCACGGCCGTAAACAAAAATCCGGCCATCACCGCCGAGGTATAACCAAACAGCATTTCATGCCTGTGCCAATCAACGCTGGCAAGGCTGGTTTCCAGTTGCAGATAGCCGTATAATTCAGCCACCCACAGGGCCATGGAAACCGTGGAAAACAGGGCCGCAGCCAGAAAAAACGGCCGATACCCGCCGCTGAAAAAGATGGCGCCATCCGGGTTTTTCTTGGCGCTGATTTTCCTCATAACTGCGGCGAACATCTGTGATCTTTCTTTGCTGTTTTTACAGATTTGATCTTACTTATCAGGCCGGGGCAGCAATAACCACGGGCCAATCCGCAAGCAAAAAATTCCAAAAGCGATGATCCAACCAACAGCGGATGCCGTTACCATCCAGTGAAACTCAGGCCAGATTTCACCGATCGTGCGTAAAATGACGCTTAAAAAAAGTGTGATTACCGCCAGTTCCATGAACTTGTCCGTCACCAGTTTTCGCCCCGTGTGCCCCAGAGAGGCCCGTATCATAACGGCAAGGGTCAAACCACCGATACCGCCAATGCCAAAGATATGCAGCGCGCCGATGACAAGGGCTGCACTGTCCAGTATCATCCCGGCCGACAAGATAAGAAAACCTACCGGAATAAATGCGTATAAAATATGCAGCACCGCCAGCAACGGATTTGAAAATGTTCGGTGTCCGGCCCAGCGCCAGATCCGGAAAATATGCGCCGCGCCTAAAATGGCAAAAAGCAGCCCAACCACAGGCAGCAAAAATAACGGGATTTCATCGATAAAAACCCAGAACAGTAAAACCGCCATCGAGACCCGCTCGAGAATATTGTCATAGCGGCTAAACACAACGGGCAGCTTGCCGGGGTTTTGGCGCGCCAGCCAATTGCGCGTAAAGCTGGGAATGATCCGCCCACCGACAATCATCAACAGAACCAGCACCGCCCCAAATCCAAGCCGCACAGCGCCATCCCCGGTGCCGCCAAAGATCATTTCAAGGTGAAACCAGATATTTGCCAGCCCGAAAACAGCGATCGTCATCAATACTTTCATATTCCGCCAGTTTTTCCCCAGTATAATTTCGCGCCCGATCACCAGAGACAGCACGGGGATAAAAGCAGCATCGATCAGCGCAACAATTTCATAAGGAATTGCGGCCCCAAATAACATGGCAAACCGCCCGGCAAGCCAAAGCGTGAAAATCCAGATCAGCGGCCAGCCAACCACGGGAAGGCGGCCCGTCCAGTTGGGAACGGCCGTAAAAATAAACCCGGCAATAACCCCGGAAGTGTAACCAAACAGCATTTCATGCCGGTGCCAGTCAAGCGCAGAAAGTGCCGTATCAAGCGTGATGATGGCCAGAAAATCGGCCATCCAAAGGGCGATGCAAATGATCGAAAATAGCGCCGAGGCTAGAAAAAAAGGCCGGAACCCGCCACTAAAAACCGCGTGCCCCTGCCAGTTGCGCTCGCGCTTGGTGCCGTGTTTTTTACGAATATTACCTGCCATTGGGTATCTCGCTATTTGCGTTTTCCTGTTTGACAGTTAGGCGTTTATTTCAGGAATGCCAATGGCAAAAGGTTGCGATATCACGCCGCAACCCCGCTTTTGACAAGCGCAAAATTTACGCATGAATGGCACCGTCACCACAGGCAAGCGCGGCCTCGCGCACGGCTTCCGAGCAAGTCGGATGCGCGTGACAGGTCATGGCGATATCTTGGGCCGAGGCACCAAATTCCATTGCAACACAGATTTCGTGAATCATTTCACCCGCATTTGGCCCCAGAATATGCGCGCCCAAAATCCGGTCAGTGGATTGATCTACAAGGATTTTGACAAAGCCTTCGCCGGCAAACATTACCTTGGCACGGCCATTGCCCATGAACGAAAATTTACCAACTTTATAAGCGCGACCAGCTTCTTTCAGCTGCTCTTCGGTTTGGCCAACGCTGGCGACTTCGGGGTTGGTGTAAACCACGCTGGGGATCACATTATAATTCACGTGGCCAACCTTGCCCGCCATTACATCGGCCACGGCCATGCCTTCGTCTTCGGCTTTGTGGGCCAGCATGGGGCCGTCAATCGCATCGCCAATGGCGTAGATTCCGGCAATATTTGTGGCCCAGTTTTTGTCGGTTTTAACCTGCCCGCGATCAGAGATTTCAACGCCAAGCGCCCCAAGACCCAAGCCATCGGTGAACGGTTTGCGCCCTGTGGCCAGCAAAACAATATCTGCATCCAGTTCGGCTTCGCTGTTGTTTTTCAACAATTTATAGCTGACTTTTGCTTTGGTTTTTGTGGCCGAAACCGACTGAACCGCAGCCCCCATGATGAAATTCAACCCCTGCTTTTTAAGACTTCTTGCAAAGGCTTTGGAGGTTTCAACATCCATGCCCGGTGTGATGTTTTTTAAATATTCAATCACGGTAACCTCAGAGCCAAGCCGCGCATAAACCGAACCCATTTCAAGGCCAATCACGCCAGCACCGATCACGATCATTTTCTTTGGCACTTTGTTTAGCGACAGCGCGCCGGTAGAGGTAACAACAATTTTTTCATCCACCTGAACACCGGACAACGAGGCTGGCTCGGACCCCGTGGCGATGACGATATTTTTGGCCTCGTAAACATCATCGCCAACCTGAACCTTGCCCGCCGCAGGGATGGTTGCCCAGCCTTTGATCCAGTCTATCTTGTTCTTTTTAAACAGAAATTCAATGCCTTTGGTGTTCTGGCTAATCACGTCATTTTTATAGGATTGCATCTGTTTCCAATCCACCGAAGGCGATTTACCTTTCAGGCCCATGGCGGCAAAGTTATGCTCGGCTTCGTGCAACATGTGGCTGGCGTGCAGCAATGCTTTGGACGGGATGCAGCCCACATTCAGGCAGGTGCCGCCAAGGGTTTCGCGGCCCTCGACCACGGCCGTTTTCAGACCCAGTTGCGCACAGCGAATGGCGCTGACATAGCCGCCGGGGCCGGCACCGATGATGATTACGTCGTAGGATGTCATGCGGATGCTTCCTTTCAAGATGCAAAAACTGGCAAGATGCAAAAACTGGGTTGCGCGATTATTTAGCTTACAAATCCATCAACAAGCGGCGCGGATCCTCCAGCGCCTCTTTCACCCGCACAAG
>CAYYXZ010000115.1:0-6423 GCA_964475715.1 uncultured Marinosulfonomonas sp.
AACCCCTCTTTCCAGGTTGAAAACCTGGCGTCCTAACCGATAGACGAACGGGCCACTTTGTGACGTGAGGCGTATTTAGGCAAAGAGCGGCGCAGGCGCAAGGGGCTATTTGCCATTAGCTCTTTTTTTTTACCGAACAGGCGCGAATAGGTGTTATCGGGGCCGGGCATCAAAGCGCAAACCACGCAAGTGCGCCAAAGTATCTGGCCGAACTGGCTTATGACGCGGGAATTTCGTCATTAGCCGGGGCTGCGGGGGCCTGAACGGCGGTGCAAATTTCGATCAACACACCTTCGGGCAAGCGCACATAGGCTGTGGTCTGGCCCCAAGGCATTTCTTTAACTTCTTGCACCAATTTAGCCCCCGCATTGCACGCTTTTTCCAAAGCGGCTGCGACATCATCCGTTTCAAATGCAATCTCGAAGGCGGGTTTTGTTACGGGTTGGCTGGCGGGGGATTTGCCCAGTTGCTGCATGAGTTTGATGGACGATACGGCAAGTTTGGTTTGGCCGGTATCCAGTTCGCCGTAATCGTTGCTTTCATGCAAAAATGCCGTTTTCAGGCCGAATGCGGTGTTGAAAAACGCCAGTGTGGCTTGCACATCGTGGACGTATAAAATGGTGTAGCGAAAAATCATCTGTTGGCTCCTGCATTTGGATTTGTTGGATGGTTCCAATCTGAATATCCTGTAACGCCTTGAATATTAACGACAGTTTACATGCGCTCAAGTGTAAATTGGGCCAACATTTAAGCCCGCGCCGCATCCTCCAGCCGCAGTTGCACCCGCGAGCGCCCCCCCCATGTATTGATTTCCAAACGTCCCGCCAAATGAAAACGCGCACCGCCATGGTTTGATAGGGCTTGCCCCATCGGGCTGTCATAAACGCCAAAGGCAATCGCCTCGATGCGCGCGCCCAGACCGTCGCCAAAAGTAAGCTTTAAATGGTTGTCACCGATGCGTTTGGTGAAATTTATCTCCACATCGGCAAAAGCAAAGCGCGGGGCAGGGGCGCTGGCACCGAATGGCCCGGCCTGCTCCAGCTGCGTGATCAGATCAACCGTGGCCGCACCGGGCATCAGCAAACCGTCAAGTTTTAAATCCGCCGGTCCCGCCTCACCCGCGCCCTGTTTTGCCAGCAATTGCGACAGTCGCGCCATGGCTTCCTCCAGCTTATCACGCGCCACCGTCAGCCCCGCCGCCATTTTATGACCGCCGCCTTTTAACAGCAATCCCTCGGCCACCAGCCGCTGAATCGATGCGCCCAGATCAACGCCTGAAATTGATCGCCCCGAGCCTTTGCCCTCATCGCCATCCAGCCCGATCACAACCGCAGGCCGGTTGCTCGTTTCTTTTAAACGCGACGCGACAATCCCCACCACGCCCGGGTGCCAGCCCTCGCCAGCCGCCCAAACCAGCGGACCATCCAGCCCACGCGCCTCGGCCTGCTCCAGCGCCAGATCGCGCACTTGAGACTCGATTTCGCGGCGCTCGGAATTCAGCTGATCCAGCCGCTCGGCCATGGCGCGGGCCTCGTCAATATTTGTGCAAGCCAGCAGACGCGCGCCCAGATCGGCCTGCCCGATTCGCCCGCCGGCATTAATGCGCGGCCCCAGCAAAAAACCCAGATGATAGCTCGTCGGTGCCGCGTTCATGCGGGCCACATCGCCCAGCGCGACAATGCCGATGCGCGCACGCTTGGCCATCACTTTTAAACCTTGGCGCACCAGCGCACGGTTCACACCGGTCAGCGGCGCCACATCGGCCACCGTTCCCAGCGCCACCAGATCCAGCATCGACATCAGATCGGGGCCGGTTTTGCCGCGTTTGCGCATTTGCCGGTTGGCCTCGACCAGCATTAAAAACACCACACCGGCCGCGCATAATTGCGCATAATCGCCGGTTTCATCTTGCCGGTTCGGGTTCACCACGGCCACAGCACCTGGCAGGGTTTCGCCGCCCAGATGGTGATCCAGCACCAGCACATCGGCGCCCTCTTTTGTGGCGGCCTCAATCGGCACATGGCTTAGGGTGCCGCAATCGACGCAAATAATCAGCGAATGATCGCGCGCCAGCATTTTCATCGCGGGGGTGTTTGGCCCATAGCCTTCCTTGATTCGGTCGGGGATATAAAGCGTGGCATCGCGCCCGATTTGGCGCAACCAATCCAGCAGCAGCGCCGCCGAGGTGGCCCCGTCGACATCGTAATCGGCAAAAATCGCGATTTTTTCATGCGTTTGCACAGCCTGCAAGAAACGCGCGGCCGCCGGTTGGGTGTCTTTTAAACAATGCGGATCGGGCAGTAAATCTTTTAGGGTCGGGGCAAGAAAAGCTTTGGTATCAATATCTTGAACCCCGCGCCGCACCAAAATACGGCACAGCGGCATTGGCAGATCTGTGTTTTGGGCCATGGCTTGGCTTTGCCTGTCATCCTCGTTTGTTGGTCCCAGCCAACGGCGCTGGCCGAGGGATTTTGAAACATTTAGAAAAGCGGCCATGGCTTAAGTTTTTGTCCGGTATTTCATCCGCCGAACCGATCCGGTTTTGGAGCGCATCAGGATGGTTTCGGTTTCCATAAATCCGGGCTGGCGTTTAATGCCGCTAACGATTGAGCCGTCGGTGACGCCGGTGGCTGCAAAAATCACGTCTTTTGTGACCAGATCATCGCGGGTGTAAACGCGGTTGAAATCGGTAATTCCGGCCTTGGCGGCCCGCCCGCGTTCGTCATCATTGCGAAACAAAAGCCGGGTGTAAATCTGGCCGCCCATGCATTTTAGCGCCGCCGCCGCCAGCACACCTTCGGGCGCGCCACCGCTGCCCATGTAAATATCGATGCCGGTGATTTCCGGCTCGGCGCAATGCATCACACCGGCCACATCGCCATCGGTAATCAGCCGGATCGCGGCCCCCGTGGTGCGCAATTGGCCAATCATTTCCTCGTGGCGCGGGCGCTCTAGAACGCAAACCGTGATGTCGCCTGCGGCACAGCCCTTGGCGGCGGCCAGCGCCTTGATCCGTTCAGCCGGTGACATATCCAGCGTCACCACATCGGGCGCAAAACCCGGGCCGATCGCCAGTTTATCCATGTAAACATCCGGCGCGTGCAGCATGGATCCGCGCGGGCCCATGGCAATTACCGTCAGCGCGTTTGGCATGTCTTTGGCCGTTAGCGTGGTGCCCTCGAGCGGGTCCAGCGCGATGTCAACGCCGGGGCCATTGCCGGTGCCGACTTCTTCGCCGATAAACAGCATTGGCGCCTCGTCACGCTCGCCTTCGCCAATCACGATCACGCCGTTGATATCCAGCATATTCAGCTGGGTGCGCATGGCGTCAACGGCGGCCTGATCGGCGGCTTTTTCATCACCACGCCCGATCAGTTTGGCCGATGCCAGCGCGGCGGCCTCGGAAACGCGGGCCAGACCCAGTGACAGCAGGCGGTCCTGAAATTCCAGTTGATCATTCATCTTTTTTTAATCCTAAACAGTTTCAATGTGTTTCAGTTTCAATGCGTTTCAATGCGTTTCAATGCGAATTGTGACTGGCTCTGAGGCTAGCACACCGGTGGCTGCAAAGCTTTTGATTGCAACATCCAGTGAATCACGGGTGGTTTTATGGGTGACGATCAGCACCGGCGCGCTGGATTTCTGATGGCCGTATTGGCGCATCCGGTTGACAGAAACGCCGGCCTCACCCAAGGCGGTGGCAATTTTGGCCAAGGCACCGGGTTTGTCGTGCAAATTCATGCGCAGATAATAAGGTGCCGGGGTGGTGGATTTGGCAACCGTCACGGTTTGCAGCGTTTTGGCCGGCTGGCCAAAGGTGGAAACCCGAATGCCGCGCGCAATATCCAGCACATCCGCCATCACCGCCGAAGCCGTCGGGCCTTGGCCGGCACCAGCACCGCGCAACACGATCTGGCCGACGTGATCACCCTCTAACACCACCATATTTGTGCCGCCTTCCAATTGACCCAGCGGGCTGTCGGCGGGCACCAGACAGGGCGACATGCGTTGCTCTAGCCCGCGCGCGCTTATCTGGGCCACACCCAGCAATTTAATCCGAAAACCCATATCGGCGGCCTGTTTTATGTCCTCAAAGGTGATTTGGCCGATGCCCTCTAGCGCCACATCGTCAAAGGCAACCTGCGTGCCAAAGGCGATCGAGGCCAGCAGCGCCAGCTTGTGGCCCGCATCAATGCCGCCAACGTCCAGATTGGGATCAGACTCAAGATAACCCAGCTGGTTTGCCTCCTCGAACACTTCGGCGTAAGGCAGGCCAGCACTTTCCATTCGGGTTAAAATATAGTTGCAGGTGCCGTTCATCACGCCCATGATCCGCAGAATTTCGTTGCCGGCCAAGCCTTCGGTCAGGGCCTTGACCACGGGAATGCCGCCGGCCACAGCGGCTTCAAAACGGATCACACGGCCCGCGCTTTCAGCCGCAATCGCCAGATCATGGCCGTGCAGCGCCAGCATCGCTTTGTTGGCGGTAACAACGTCTTTTCCGGCGGCAATCGCGGCCTCGGTTGCGGTTTTGGCGGGGCCGTCAGCACCCCCCATCAGCTCGACAAAAACGTCGACGTCATCGCGTTTGGCCAGCGCTACGGGGTCATCTTCCCACGCGTAAGACGACAGATTCACGCCGCGATCCTTGGTTTTGGAGCGGGCCGAAACGGCCGAGATCACCACAGGCCGCCCACTGCGCAAGGCCAGCAAATCGGCCTTTTGGCGGATGATTTTAACAACACCGGCACCGACCGTTCCCAGACCGGCAATTCCAAGGCGTAAAGGTTTGGTCATTTTTTTGCACTCCGGTGGCTGTTTGTTTTGCCGATCTGTAACGATAATTTGGTGAGGGTGCAACGCGCCAGAGCGGCTTATTTATGACGTTTTATCGCCGCGTGCAGCCGAGCGCGGGTGCGCGCATCAAGCACGGGGCCGCGCAGACGGTTTGCGCGGGCCTTCAAATTATTGGCCCGCGATGTCAGGCTGGCGACGGATTTTTCGCTGATTTGCACATTGGCAGCAGCCGTGATGATCTGATCAATCGGCAGCAGCGTGGGGTAGGCGGTGCCTTTTGCGGCCGGGCTGATGGCGCCGTCCAGTTGAGGAAAACCGGTGCATCCGGCCAAGGCCGTGACTGACAGGCAAAAAATGACGGCGATGCGCAACATTGACAGGATTCCCAAAATGATCGGGTCAATATAACGCGCCAAACAGGTTTATGACAAGCAGGGCTTTGAAATGAACGCGCGTTCAGTTAGATAGCGGTTATGGCACGTAAAATCGGATCTCATTCGCAAATCACCGGCCCCAAAGTGCGCCAGGCGGCGTCAAAATTATTTGCCCGCCACGGGTTTGCCGCTGTTTCGATGCGTCAAATCGCGGCCGAGGTTGGGGTGCAGGCCGGCGCGCTTTATTTATACACCCAAGATAAGCAGGCGCTGCTGTTTGATTTGATGCAGCAACATATGCAGGATTTGCTGGGGGCTTGGCAGGATTGCGACAAGGGTAGGGATGCGGCCAGCCAGCTTGAGGCGTTTGTGCGGTTTCACATCCGGTTTCATCTGGAGCGCCCCGAGGCGGTTTTTATCGCCAACATGGAATTGCGCAATTTATCAGAGCAGAATTTTGCCGCGATCGAGGTTTTGCGTAAACGTTACGAGAATGCGCTGGAGGATATTTTGCACAAAGGTCAAGCGGGCGGGCAATTTCGGGTGCCTGATACCAAGCTGGCGATGATGGCGATAATTGCCATGCTGACCGGTGTGAACACGTGGTATCGCGAGGGCGGGCGGCTGTCGCGTCAGCGGGTTGAAGAAATTTACTGGGATATGGCGCGAAAATCGGTTACGGGCTGATCTGATCCCGATATTTCTGGCGCAAGCCGCTAGAGGGGCGCAAATTTAGGGGGTTGGGTTATGTCTGATACTGAAATTCTGGCCACGGTTACACCTGCGCCGTTTCGCCGCTTTGCCGGGTTGGGGATGCTGGTTTTGCTGGGCGGGATGCTGGTTTATGTGGCGCTGCTTATGCCGCTGCAATCTTTGGCCCTGCAGGTGATGTTGCTGGGGATGGGCGGGGTGATTTTATGGCTGGCCGTTAAAATGTACAAGGCAACCCAAAACAGCGTTATTTTAACAAAAACCGAATTGCGCACAACCGACGGGCTGGTTTTGGCGCGGCTTGCGGATGTGAAGCGCGTGGAGCGTGGCTCATTTACGATCAAGCCGTCAAACGGGTTTTCGGTGCTGACAAATATGAGCCAGACACGGGGCTGGGCACCGGGGCTGTGGTGGCGGGTTGGCAAACGCGTGGGTGTTGGCGGCGTAACGGGGGCCGGACAAACCAGATTTATGGCAGAAATACTGGCCGCAAAGCTGGCTCAGCGTGATGAGCTGCCGTGATTAGCCGCCGTGATTAGCC
>CAYYXZ010000116.1:0-6347 GCA_964475715.1 uncultured Marinosulfonomonas sp.
GCCTTTGAGCGCCCACGTCCACGCCGACGCTTTGGTCTGGGATTTTCATCCTCGGCGGCCATTGCTTCGGCATAAGCGCGCTCTTCTTCCAGCAACGCCTGACGATCGGCCACCGGAATCTGGTAATAATCCGGATGAATTTCGGAAAACGCCAAAAATCCGTGCCGGTTGCCGCCATAATCAATGAAGGCCGCCTGTAACGACGGCTCGACCCGGGTGACTTTCGCCAGATAAATATTGCCAGCTAGCTGGCGTTTGTTTTCAGATTCAAAGTCAAATTCCTCGACCTTGGTTCCGTCAACCACCACAACGCGGGTTTCTTCCGCGTGGGTGGCATCGATAAGCATTTTTTTAGCCATGTTCTCTCTTTGCACCGTCGCAACCATGGCACCCCCCGAAGATAGAGAGGGGGATTGCCGGATTGTCGGGGGTGTCTTTTTAGGGCGAAGCCGGATGCGTCAGGCAGGCAAAGGTCGGCCAAACCGGCCCCTGTCGTCTGCTCTGATATTTTATCGCATCTCATCCGCGTTTCTATTTTCCGAGCGCATAAAACGCTCTCATACAAAACCCGGCCGAACGTGGCTGGGCAAATTACCGGTCTTGCGACCCAATCGGTCTGTTCTGCGGGGCTAGAATTTCTGCTTGGCCACAAGAACAGCGAAACTTTTATTGGCGACTCTGCCGCTGTCGAGCAGGCTGCCTTGGGGGATACATATGCAGGATCGGATGTGAATTACAATGGGGAAATGCTGCGGGCGGTGCAAAATCTGGTTAAATCTGAAAATAGTCGCGCCAAAGACAAGAGAATTTAAGGCCTGCGGCGCGGATATTTATAGAACAATAATAAGGTGTTACAGATAATCTGAACGCGAAAGGCCGTATTTTGCCATTTTTTCGTTCAAGGTGCGGCGCGGCAGGCACAGCTCGTCCATCACACTGACGATGCTGCCCTTGTGACGGCGCATGGTGTTGTCGATCAACATGCGCTCAAAGGCCTCGACATATTCTTTCAGAGGCTTGCCATCGGTGGTCATGACCGGCTGGATTTCGTCATCATCGCTCATCAGCAAGCTGGCGATTGTGCCCGAACCACGCCGGTTTTGCAGCACCGCGCGTTCGGCCACATTGATCAGCTGGCGGATGTTTCCCGGCCACGGGGCTTGCAGCAGCTGGGCGGCTTCCTGGGCCGAAACTTCGGGCGCTTCACAGCCGTATTCATCAGAAAACTGCTCGGAAAGGCGGGCAAATAACGTCAGGATATCTTCGCCGCGCTGGCGCAGAGGCGGCAGGGTGATTTTCATCGCCGCAAGCCGGTAGAAAAGATCGGGGCGCAGCACATCTTCGCAGGTTTTATCCTCGGTTTGCAGGTTGCTGATGGCGGTGATGCGGGTTTCAGCCGGCCCGCCCTGCTCGTTCATGCCCTGCTCGTTGATATAAGTTAAAAGCCGGGCCTGAAGCGCATCGCTGAGCGCGTCGATATCTTCCAGCACAAGTGTGCCGCCACGGGCCTGCTCGACCAACGGCTGGGTGCCGCCATCCAGCATCGGGCCAAACAGGCGGCGCGCCAGATCTTCTTCTTCAAAAGCCGCACAAGAGACCAGCACAAATTTCTTGCCCGCGCGCGACCCAACGGCGTGCAGCGCATGGGCCACCAGCGTTTTGCCGGTGCCGGTTTCGCCATCAATCAGCACATGCCCGTCAGCTTGGCCCAGATCAAGGATATCTTCGCGCAGACGCTCCATCACCGGCGAGGAGCCGATCAGTTTTTTCATCACCGCCGTGCCATCCCCCAACTCGCGGCGCAGCGCGCGGTTATCCAGCGTCAAACGGCGCGCTTGGGTGGCTTTTTTGGCCAGCTCGGTCATTTTATCGGGGTTGAACGGCTTTTCCAGAAAATCATAGGCCCCGACACGCATCGCCTCGACCGCCATCGGCACATCGCCGTGACCGGTGATCATGATAACCGGCAAACCGCTGTCGATGCTCATCAGGCGTTTTAAAAACTGCATCCCGTCCATGCCGGGCATTTTGATGTCGCTGATCACCACACCGGGGTAGTCGGAACCCAGCGTTTTCAGCGCCTCCTCGGCCGAGGCAAATGTTTCGGTGTCAAAGCCGGAAAGCGCCAGCCATTGGCTGATGGATCTGCGCATGTCCTGTTCGTCATCCACAATCGCGATTTTCATTGCCATCTTCATTGCCATTTTCACTGCCTGCGCCATAATATCCGCCTTACTGCTCTGTCTTGGTTTCATGATCCATTATCGGCAGCTGCACCTGAAATACAGCCCCCCCGGCCGCAGCATTACGCGCCATCAGCCGACCACCCAGATCGTTGACGATGCCCGACGAAATGGCAAGCCCCAAGCCAACCCCCTCGCCGGCAACTTTAGTGGTGTAAAATGGCTCGAATAAACTGTCCAGATCCTCGATCCCTGCCCCGTTGTCACGCACCGTCAACAGCACGGTTTCACCGGCGGCCAAAAGGATATCAATCTGTGGCTCGGGCACGGTTTTGGTGGCGTCCAGCGCATTTCTGAACAGGTTGATTATCACCTGCTCGATGCGCACCCGATCCCCCAGCACCAACACCGGTTCGCGCGGCATGGATTTGCTGATTTCCACATGCCTGTGCTTTAGCTGCGGCTCCATCATCGAGAGCGCCGAATTGACCGCATCGCGCATGTCTACAGGGCTAAACACCTCGCCGCCCTTGCGCGCATAGCTTTTCAGCTGCTTGGTAATTGCCCCCATGCGCTCGATCAGATCATCAATGCGGTGAAAGGATGAAACGGCCTCCTCGGGGCGGTTGCGGCGCAGCAATAATCGCGCGCCGGCAAGGTAGGTTTTCATCGCCGCCAAGGGCTGATTCAATTCATGGCTGACAGCCGCCGACATTTCGCCCAAAGCCGCCAGTTTTGAGCTTTGCGCCAAGGTCAGTTCGGCCACTTCCAGCTCTTTTTCCGCCTTTTTGCGCTCGGCGACTTCCTGCTGCAAACGCCGGTTCAACTGGCGAAGATCAGCCGATTCCTGTTGGAAAAATACCGAACGCAGCTGTGCTTTGCGCGACAGCGTGTAAAAACCCAGCGCCAGCAAAATCGCAAACCCCATAATTTCCAGCGCCAACAGCCCGTTCACCCGCTGGCGAACCGAGGCATGCGTGGTGAATGTGGTGATTTTCCAGCCCTGAAACGGAATGCGGTTTTCTTGCCGGATCACCTCGCCAGCCAAAAAATCGGGTCTGGCCGATAATGTCACCCAATCGGTCGTGGTCTGGATGGCCCGCTCAATCGCCGATGGCACCGAGCGCCGCTTTAACGCCTCTTCTTCTTTCAGACCGCGCCAGCTGGGTTCGGTTGATAAAATAATAACCCCGGCACTGTTGGTCACAATCACCGCATCCGAAATCCCCGACCAGCTTTCCTCGAATTTCTTTAAATCCACCTCGACAACAATAACCCCGATCGGGCGCGTTCCGAACTCGAGCTTTCTGGAGTAAGTGAATGAAATTGCACCATATTCGCCCTTGTGGGCCGTGAAAACCGTATCGCTGGAGCGGATTGCGTTAACGAAATACGGGTATGGTTTATGGTTTGATCCCAACAGGTTACGATTTGATGCGGCCACCACGCGACCATCGCGATCCAGCAGCATCATCGAGGCGACATCGATTTCATTAATATACGAAATCAGCCGCGCCGAAGTCTGGGCGTGATCACCGGAATTCAGCGCCCCGATCAGGCCCGCATCACGCGCCAAAAGCTGGGGCACAATCGCGGCGCGCTTTAGCTCGCTTAACAGGTTGCCCGAATAAAGCGTCATGCGCAGCTGGGCACGGTTGCGGGTGTTTTCGGTAAAACGTTCGGTCAGAAATGAATTGGTAAACCAGACGGTGCCAAACGCAAAGGCCATGAATAATATCAAAGCCACCCGCAGCCCCCAGCTGTTGTTGCGGCCCCTTGATTCTGGCGGTTTTACTGAAATGTCACTGCTCATTTTGCCAGTTTACGCGGCAATGGCAAATCTCTCAAGTGCTTGCCAAGACTCAGCCAAGTCTCGGCACTCAAGCCGCCTGAAAAGCGCCCACAAGCCCGCGAAAAAGCGCCGCGCCATCGGTGCCACCGTGGCCGGCATCGGCGGCGCGCTCGGGGTGGGGCATCATGCCCAGAACACGTCGGTTCTGGCTAAAAATTCCGGCAATATCGGCGATGGATCCGTTCGGGTTATCGCCGTAAGTAAAGGCGATGCGATTCTGATCTTGTAGCATTTCAACGGTGCTGCCATCTACGGTGTAATTGCCGTCATGATGCGCAATCGGGATCATGATTTGCTGGTCTTTTCGATAGGCCGAGGTATAATCGCTATCGGTTGTTGCCACCGTCAGGGGCACGGTTTTGCAAATATATTTCAGGTTTTCATTGCGCAGCAAAGCACCGGGCAACAGCCCCGTTTCGGTCAGGATTTGAAAGCCGTTGCAAACCCCTAAAACATAGCCCCCCGCCTGTGCGTGCTTGACCACAGCGCGGCAAATCGGTGACCTTGCGGCAATCGCACCGCAGCGCAAATAATCGCCATAAGAAAATCCGCCCGGCACCCCGATCATGTCCAGACCCTTGGGCAAATCGGCATCTTTGTGCCAAACCATCGTCACATCGGCACCGGCCGCCTTAAAGGCAACGGCCAGATCACGGTCGCAATTAGAACCGGGAAAAACGATCACACCAACCTTCATCAGAGGATCTCGATCTGGTAGGATTCAATCACCATATTTGCCAGCAGTTTTTCGCACATCTGGCTGACGGTTTCGTGGGCTGTGGCGGCATCGGTTTGCGCCAGATCCAGCTCGATCAGCTTGCCTTGGCGCACCCCGTTCACCCCGTCAAACCCCAACGCATCCAGCGCCTGATGCACAGCCTTGCCTTGCGGGTCTAAAACACCGTTTTTCAACATTACAGTTACAACTGCTTTCATCATTTATCCCCTAATTTACAAGCGTCGGTTTGCCCGGCTGAGGCGCATTGCTGGGCAACACCCCAAGACGGCGCGCCACTTCGGTATAGGCATCGGCCAGATTGCCCAGATCACGGCGAAATACATCTTTGTCCAGTTTCTGGCCGGTCTGCATATCCCACAGCCGGCAACTGTCGGGGCTGATTTCATCGGCCACAATCAGGCGCTGGAAATCATCGTCAAAAACCCGGCCAATTTCAATTTTGAAATCCACCAGTTTAATGCCAACCGCCAACATCACACCCGATAGAAAATCATTCACCCGCAGCGCCATCGAAACGATTTCATCCAGCTCTTGCTGACTGGCCCAGCCAAAGGCGGCAATATATTCTTCGGGCACCAGCGGGTCACCCAATTTGTCATCCTTGTAGGAAAACTCGACAATCGGGCGCGGCAATTGCGTGCCTTCCTCTATGCCCATCCGTTTACAGATTGAACCGGCGGCGGTGTTGCGCACGATCACCTCAAGCGGAATGATTTCAACCTTGCGGATCAATTGCTCGCGCATATTCAGCCGCTTGATGAAATGGGTCGGAATGCCGATTTGCATCAGGCCAAGCATGAAAAATTCACTAAGGCGATTGTTCAGCGCGCCCTTGCCATCGATCACTTCTTTTTTCTCGGCATTAAAGGCGGTGGCGTCATCCTTGAAATATTGCACCAAAGTATCAGGGTCCGGGCCTTCATACAGGATTTTGGCCTTGCCTTCGTATATCATTTTTCTACGTGCCATGGTCTCTCCGACTGATCAGGGCGGCGCAAAGATGCGCAGCGTTCCCGCGCCCTATACGCCATGGGCACCGGTGCCGCAAGAACACATGCAATAAACTGCGTCGCCTTGCCCCTTGCGATGTAGTGCAATCAGCGCCATATCTATTAGGGAAACGCAGAAAAAATGAGGGAAAAAAATGAACACATTCAAAGAACGTGAAGCCGCATTTGAAAATAAATACGCCCATGACATGGATATGCAATTCAAGGCTAGCGCCAGAACCCACAAATTACTGGGCCTGTGGGCGGCTGAAAAGCTGGGCATCAGCGGTGATGAGGCCGAAACATACGCAAGGGCTGTAGTGATTTCCGATTTAAGCGAGCCGGGCCACGAGGATGTGGTGCGCAAGGTTGCCGCCGATCTGGGTGATAAATCCAGCCCCGAAAAAATCCGCAAGAAAATGAACAAGATGCGCCGGATTGCAAAAGCACAAGTTTTTGACGAAGTCTGAAAATAATTATACCGGTTTTTTTGACGAAGTCTTAAAAAACAATTATGCGCGATTTTTGACGAAGTTTAAAAGATAATCCTGCCGGGGTGCGCGCCAAAGCGGCTTTGGTTTTTA
>CAYYXZ010000117.1:0-1902 GCA_964475715.1 uncultured Marinosulfonomonas sp.
TTCCGTTTTAACAAGGTTGCGGTAACTTGGCCCCAAAAGACGGGACGCCGTCATCTAACCGTTTGCGGGCAATCAATCAAGTTGTTCTTTTAAACGATATTCGACAAATTCGGTGCGCTGGAAGAGTTTGAAATTATCATCCGAAATCATTGTCAGCCGGATATCGCCCGTATCATCGCGCCAAACAGCAATGCCTTCCAGATTGTCATGGGTTCCGGGCGTGGTTTGCAGCAGCTCTATTTCATCATGCAGTGCATTATCCGTTATGATGAAGCGCCGCACACGGGTTTCAAAGCCGAAAATACTGCCCAAATGCCGCTCTAGCAAATACAGGTTTCCATCAGGCCCAAAATCGGCGCCAACCGGTAAAAAAGATCCACGTTTTGGAATGTAAAAGGCAATGCTCCATGCGCCGTTTTTGTAACGGTAAACTGGAAATCCAGCCGTCTGATCCGCGGCTTTTTCAGGGATCGTATAAACTGCGCCATCCGGTCCCACAGCCAAGGATTCCAGTGCCGCGTTTCGTTCCATCCGCTTGAAATCCGGATGGCGCGGCAACCGTACGGCCCTGCTGTTTTTATCGCGATATGTCCAGACCCGAGGGCTGTGTTCAAATGAAATATAGATACGGCCATCTGGCCCGATTGCCAGACCTTCTGCATCGGTTTTGACAGCTGTCAGATATTGGCCATTGGTGTGTTTTAATTTGTCAAAGCTTGCCTGCACAGCGCTGATTTTTGCGCCAATTCGAATGAGCTGCCCCGTGGCAATCGCGCCGCGGTCACCGATAATAGTAAACCGGGCACCGTCATCCGATACCTCGATCCCCGAAAATCCGCCAAATCCTGCGATATCTTCGGACCAAGTGAAGCTGCCGATATATTGTGCTTGCTGGCTTTGGGCGGCGCATGGGGCAAAGATTGCCAGCGCCGCAGCGATCAGCGCGAATTCAGGACGGTTTGGCATTGGGCAGGTAAATCCGACATTACATATTCACGACGTGGTTTGGGCGGCGGCGCGTTTGGGTCCGGCGGCGGCGGGTTTAAAATATTATCCACCCATTCTTGCGCGTCCGCACAGCCATCACCGGCCGGTGGCGGGGCCTGATTAATACAGCCCTTTGCGCCTTTGGGACACTTCAGGCGCACATGAAAATGATAATGGTGCCCCCACCAAGGCCGGATTTTATTCAGCCAGCGCCGGTCGCCTTTTTCATCCCTGCACATCTGCACCTTGGCGCCGGGGAAAATAAAAATCCGCGCAACGGCCGGGTCTTTGGCGGCGGCTTTTAGCATCGCGTGCTGGTAAGGCCCCCATTTGCTGTTCACAAAAGCGCCCTTGTGACGCCTGTAGGAAACGGCCGAAAGATTGGCGCGCTGGCGGATGCTCAGGTTCAGATTTGTTGCGGGCATCAACCAGATATCGGCATCCAGGCCAATCTGGTGCGATCGGTGTCCGCTAAGCATTGGTCCGCCGCGTGGTTGCGATAAATCGCTGATATAAATCCCTTTCACCCCCTGCACCCGCGCGGTTTTTTTGCTCATTTGCTCAGACGTTCGATATATTTTATCAGGTCGGGATGGCCCCAGCTACGATTGCGCGCCACCCGCATTTGTAGCCAGCTTGACCCTTTTTGTGCCAGCTGCACACCGCCGGCCAAACAGCCCTTGGCGTAACTGCCCAAGGATGCTGGCGCTTGGGCCGATGCGCTGGCCTTGGCGCCGAATAACTGCTTGGCCAATGGCTCGGCCGTTGCCGGTGTGCTTAACCCCAATGCCAACACGAGAATGGGTGCAAGCCGGATCATTTCGTGGCAGGCTCGCCTTTTGCGTTTACCCAGATTAACAAAACCAACCCAATCAGGAAAAGCCCGATAAGCGGCGTAATCCCCAAACGCTGGCT
>CAYYXZ010000117.1:2002-6342 GCA_964475715.1 uncultured Marinosulfonomonas sp.
CCGAAAATTCCGATGTCTGTGCTGGTCCAGCCCAACACACCTGCCGCGTAAATTCCGCCAAATACATAAATGCCATTCAGCGCATCACGATAAAACATGGATGAGGCCAGATAGGCAAACAGGCTGGGTGTTTTGGGCAACGATTTCAGGGTTTTGCCCAAATCCGATAATGCCTTTGTTATTTTAAGACGCGAAACGGTGGTTGTTCTTGGATCGCGCACCCAAAGAAAAAACGGGATCATAAACACCATATACCAGATTGCCGAAAGCGGCCCTACAAATCGTGTGCCCTCGCGCTGGCTTGCATCCAGCCCGAACAAAGGATCAATCCCCAGCATGGTTTTGCCATAGCCACCTTCGACAAACAGCAACAGCATGATAATCAGCGTTACCAAGCCGCCCAGATAACCAAAGGCAAATCCACTGCCCGAAATTTTGCCAATTTCTTCTTTGGTTCCTAAATCAGGCAGCATGGAATTGGTGAAAATCGTAGCGAATTCCATGCCGATCAAGCCAATGGCGAATATAAACAGCACAAAATACAGGTTGAACGTTTCAGGCGCAGACCACCAGATGCCAAAAGATCCGATAACATACATGAGAGAAAACAACCAGATCCAGCGGACGCGATTGCCGCTGTTATCTGCGATCGCTCCAAGGATTGGCGCGAAAATAGCAATGACAATGCCAGCTGCGCCGATGCCAAACCCCCATGCGCTTTGGGCTTTTGTGCCGTCGCCAAGCACTGTGGCAATGTATGGACCAAAAATAAAAGTAAGCAGTAATGTGTTGTAAGGCTGGCTGGCAAAGTCAAAAAAGAACCAGCCCCAAATCCGTTTTTTTGCCGAAACTTCACTCATTATACACATTTCCCTGTTTGTTTTTTCCGATAGAACAGGGAAAGCAAGCTGGACGCAAGGGAAGCTTTAGTCAGCGGCGTAATTTTTAGGTGGCCAGGGCCGGCTGTCTTCGGCTTTGATCCAGCTTTGCACCCACTCTGGCAACGCGGGGCTTTGACCTTTTACGCCCATTTCCATAAGCACCTTGTCGGGGCTTATAATGCCGTCCGGTCCGGTTACGGCCGTGCGATACAGCGCCTGATTTGCACATTGTCCTTTGATCCAGATGGACTGGTCCAGATATAAAAACCGGTGATCCCAGCCCAGCGCGCGGCTGTGCATTTCAAATTTTTGAAACATTCGGATGCGCCTGCGGTAACGCACCGCGACACCGGCCACCGTCAGACCCCATTTATTTTTACGGATCGCACCGATCAACCCCATCCGGCTGGCCAGCGGAATGCGGCCCAAATCATAGAGCATTAAGGTGCGGCCGTTATTTAGCTCGAACCAGAAATCCAGATCCCACGGCCAACAGATGTGATGCGATACATGCACCTGCCCCATTTTCAGTGGCGCGGCTTTTCTGTGCAGAATTATTTCTTTGCCCATTCGAAAAAATGGATACATGGATACGTTTCCTTAATTAATTATGTGCAATTTGAACAAACTTACGGTTGCGTCAACAATAACGTGGCGGCAGATGCTTGCCATATGCCCTCGTGACGCTTAGATAACCGACAACAGAATAAAAGGGCACCCTGCTAATGCAATCAATATATGAAATTCTTAATGTGATCCTTGATGTTGTCTGGTTTGTCATGCTGGCCCATATCATCATGAGTTGGCTAATTACCTTTCAGGTTTTAAATCTGAACCAGCAATTCGTGGCCCAAATCTGGCATGGTCTAAACAAATTGCTCGAGCCGTTATACAGCCGCATTCGACGGTATTTACCGACCATGCAGGGGCTAGACCTTGCGCCGCTGGTCGGATTTATCGCCATTATAATCTTGCGGATAATTCTGGTAAATAACAAAGCCTTCTTTTATTCTTTCTAGATTGTGCCAAACGCCTCCGATCTTCTTTCCTCGGTTTTTGGCTTTGACAGCTTTCGCCCCGGTCAGGCCGAGATTGTCGATGCGATAATTGACGGGCGCAATGCGCTTGCCATTATGCCCACGGGCGGCGGTAAATCTTTGTGTTTCCAATTGCCGGCATTGATGCGTGACGGGGTGACTGTGGTGATTTCGCCGCTGATTGCCTTGATGCGCGATCAGGTCCGGGCGTTGCGCGAAGCCGGGGTTGAGGCCGGCGCGCTAACCTCGGGCAACACGGATGAAGAAACCGAGTATGTTTACAGTGCGGTGAACGACGGGCGTTTGAAAATCCTTTACATGGCGCCCGAACGGCTGGCATCATCGGGCACCTTGGCTTTTCTGAAGCGCATTAATATTACGTTTATTGCGGTGGACGAAGCGCATTGTGTTTCGCAATGGGGCCATGATTTTCGGCCTGATTATCTGCGCCTTGGCGATTTGCGAAAAACGCTGAACGTGCAAATGGCGGCCTTTACCGCAACGGCCGATGAAGAAACCCGGGCTGAAATTGTCACGCGTTTATTTGCGGACACCGATCCTGTAATTTTCCTGCATGGTT
The DNA here is from genome assembly GCA_964475715.1 of uncultured Marinosulfonomonas sp. Lineage (GTDB taxonomy): Bacteria > Pseudomonadota > Alphaproteobacteria > Rhodobacterales > Rhodobacteraceae > Profundibacter. The sequence continues at coordinate 4,501 of CAYYXZ010000117.1, forward strand.
TTGATCGGCCCAACATCCATTTGCGCTTTGAAGCCAAGGATTCGCCGCGCCGCCAGATCCTTGAATTTGCCGCTGCCCGTAAGGAACAATCGGGCATTGTTTACTGTGCCACCCGTAAAAAAACCGAAAGTCTGGCCAGCGCCTTGAACGATGCAGGCCATAACGCGTGCCATTATCACGGCGGCATGCAGGCCGATGATCGCCGCCATGTCGAAACCCGTTTTCAGCGCGAGGATGGCCTGATTGTGGTGGCGACCGTGGCCTTTGGAATGGGCGTTGATAAACCCGATATCCGCTGGGTTGCCCACGCCGATTTGCCAAAATCGATCGAAGCCTATTATCAGGAAATCGGCCGCGCGGGACGCGATGGTGCACCGGCCGAAACCCTGACTCTGTTTGGCTCGGATGATATCCGCCTGCGCCGTGCCCAGATCGACGAAGGTCTGGCCCCCGCTGATCGGCGTGATGCAGACCATGCCCGATTGAATGCTTTGCTTGGTTTGGCCGAGGCGCTGGGTTGTCGGCGTCAAAAATTGCTTCGGTTTTTTGGCGATGAATGTCAGGCCTGTGGCAATTGCGATCAGTGCGAAACTCCGCCCGAAACCTTTGATGGCACAAAGGCCGTGCGCATGGCGCTGTCAGCCATGTTGCGCACGGGTGAATATTTTGGCGCGGGACATTTGATAGATATTCTGATCGGCAATGAAACCGACAAGGTGCAACAACGTGGCCACGACACCCTGCCAACATTTGGCATCGGCAAGGAATTTAGCCGTGGGCAATGGCAGGCAATATTTCGTCAAATGATGGGGCATGATTTAATTCGGCCCGATGTTGAAAGATATGGTGCCTTTCGCATGACCGAAATTGCCCGTCCCATTTTGCGCGATGAACAAACGATCAAGCTGCGCCGCGACAGTATCCGGCAAGCCAAAACCATGCGCCGCCCGGCTGTAAAATCATTGGTTTCAGAAGATAACACGCCGTTGCTTTCTGCTCTAAAAGCCAAACGCCGCGCGCTTGCCGAAGAAGCCCGCGCGCCGGCCTATATTATATTCAATGATCGAACCTTGATCGAAATGGCCGAGGAACGGCCGCAAACGCTGGACGATATGGCGCGGATTGGCGGGGTTGGTGCCGTAAAACTGAAAAAATATGGCGATATGTTTTTGCAGATAATAACCGGCGAAACAGCGCAATCCATCCACCCCTCGCGGCGAAAATTGGCGGGGCGCGATGAGGGGGCAATTTATGATCTCTTGCTTGAAGCACAAGGTTTGCTTGCCCGCGGGCTGGATGGTGCTGATAAACCGATGAGCTGTTCTGCCTCGCTTATTGCCAAGGTTGCCAGTGTAAAACCTCAAGACCTATCCACAATGAAACGCCTGCTGGGGGATAAGAAAACGGCCCGTTTCGGGGCCGTATTTCTGGATATTTTGTTAGATAATTCTAGGGCGTAGACCTATAAGTCATACTTGTCGGCACGGCCACAATATTACGTCCCGCGATCGTTCAACATGCCCGCCGCCGTGATCGGGGTTTTGGTGGTATAAAATTTGGCGTGGGCCACCTTGTAATAAGTGTCAGCATAGGTCTTCGTTGATGCAGGCATCGCGACTACCGCTCAACAGAATAAATCCGGCCAAACGCCCCCGGCTCACAGCTGATTGGAAGTGCGGGCCTGGCCATAGGCCGCAAAGTCAGTGGCATTTTGATAACCGCATCCTACATTGCCTGATCCACCCGGCTGGCCAGATTGGGCTGGCACCGTATCCGTTCAAACAGGGCTTCAACGCCGCCATCATCAACGGCTGATTTATAGTTAAAATGTGTCGCGCAATG
>CAYYXZ010000118.1:0-6183 GCA_964475715.1 uncultured Marinosulfonomonas sp.
CGCCCCAAAGCCGCGTGAATGGCGCGGTGGCGGGCAATGCGGCTCATATCGCCAAAAACAGCGACACGGATGACAACACGAAAATGGCTCTCGTTGCTGCCATCAAAACCCGCGTGCCCGGCATGGGCCGCACTTTCATTGATCACTTCCAACTGATCTGGCGAAAACGCGGCCTGTAACGCCTCGAAAATTTGATCTTCTACCAACATTTTTTCATTTTACCCCTTCAATCCGGCGCAGATCACGCTAAACTCCTTTGCCTGAGTCGAAAAGGTTTAAATATGGTAAAGAGCGATCCCTTTGGGTTTGATATGTCTGTTTCATCAGACAAAAAAAAACGCACCCGCGGGCGGCGCGGCATGTCGGGGGCGTTTGATACCTCGACGCGCAAGTGCGAACATGAGGGCTGCGAGGACGCGGGAAAATACCGCGCGCCCAGATCACCGGATGCCGTGGATGATTATCTGTGGTTTTGCCAGATCCATGTGCGCGAGTATAATCTGAAATGGAATTTCTTTGATGGGTCCGCCGAGGATGCTGTTGCCGAGCAGATGGACAAAGACCGCGTCTGGGAACGTGAAACAAAGCCGTTTAAAAAATCCGACGAGGAACGTGCGTGGGCGCGTTTGGGCGTGGATGACCCGCATCAGGTATTGGGCAACAACGCCACCCAGAACCCGGGAAAATCCATCACCGGCACCCGTAAATTACCACCGACCGAACGCAAGGCCATCGAGGTACTTGAGGCCAAAGATCACTGGACCAAAACCGAGGTTCGCAAGGCTTATAAAAAACTGATCAAAGTGTTGCATCCGGATTTGAACGGTGGGGATCGTTCGCAAGAAGAGCAACTGCAAGAGGTGGTATGGGCTTGGGACCAGATTAAATCCAGCCGCCATTTCAGTAAATAAATCCTGACCCCAAACGGCAGCAGGGCGCATTGCCACGCCCTGCTTTTATTTTGGAAATCTCAGAAATCTAGGTCGGGTTATCAACCCGCGCCGTCACCTGCACCCTGCCGCGGCAGGCCACCGGCCAGTTCAACCTGACCTGATCCCTGTTGGCACCGACCTGCTTTATGGTGTAGGGCATCGCGTCAACTCTGGCGTTGCCGGCATCGCGGATAATCCCGTCGGCCACCATCGCAGTCACTGTGCGCGCCCAACCGCCAAACGGCAGATGCGGGGCAAAATCAATGGTCCAGATATTCTGGCTTGAGGCCTCGTTATGCTCGACCGTTACCGGGCTCATGCTCCATGCCGTCACATTATTGAACGTATTGCCTTCAAATGTAACATTACGCATCGCGCCAAAATTAAGCGTGGCAAAACTTGTATCCACCCCCTCGATCCGATCGACCGATCCGTTCAGCGCACGAATTGAATTGCCCAGAACATGAAAACCCTGCAACGAATGGCCCGTGCCATAAGGCGTGATCACAATCCACTTAAACCACGGTGCCACATTGATCGAAACAAAGGTGTTGGCAACGATCGTCAAACCACCAAAGGTAAACCCGCTAACATGGTCCGGCTCGGCATCATGTTCATTGCTCAATTCGACAAAGGAATTATCGATATAATTTCCGGTCACAAACGAGCGCAGATTCTTGCCGGTAAAAACAATACCCGAGGTGCGCAAGGCGTTGGATTCTTCATCCCCCTGAAACCAGTGGTTGCCAGACACAATATTTCCCCGCCCCGCAAGTATGGCAAAATGGGCAAAACGATGCACCTGATTGTCGCGGATTTTAGGGTCATTTATATTTACATTCAGCACAATCGACGTGCGATCCTGCGCGCGCATTGATTGCTCGTTCGAGCTAAACTGGTTGCGATCAATCTGCAAACCCTGACAGCCCTCGCCGATCGAGGTAATGGCGCGATCCCTTGGCTTGATAAAAGAACAATCGCGAATTTTTGTCAGCAGACCATCTGGCGGCAACATCACGGCACTGGCAACCCCGTTGCAGAAAAACTCAATATTATCCAAGTGGAAATGGCTAAGGGCCGTAAAGTTACTGAAATCCAGAATATATTTGAACCGGCTAAAGGTGTAATTCTGCGTGCCAACAGCATCATAAAGCGACAGGCTGAGCGTTATGGTGTTTGCGCCGACATTCTTGGCGCGCACATAAACCTCGCGCCCCACACCGTTACCGGTAACCAAAGATCCGACGGCAATATTGGCCACATTGGCAACACCGGTCAGGGTTCTGGGAGAGCTTACAGAATAGGTGCCCGCCGATGTCACAACATCCGTATTCCAGCCACTACCGGCCACAGCATTCAACTGGCCATTGCGCAAAACACGGCGCACGGCAAAGCTGTTTTTATTGCCAACCACACCGTGCACATCAATCGGTGCACTCAATTCAACCCGACGTCCACACATATCCAGCGATTCGTGATCGGAAAAATTCAACAACGCCTGCAACGCCTTTTCCAGCGCCAGTTTTTCATCGTCAAACGCGTTGATATACGTTGGCAGATCAAAGTTTTTGCTCAGGATCAAACGCCTGTCAGCCGGCATTCTTACTGTGCCTTCAAACCGCACAGGGTTGTCAAAGGTCACATGATTGGCCAGAAAAAACGTGCCCTCTGAAACCAGAACACGACGCCCGTTAGCAGCCGCATCCGCCGCTTCAAAGGCGGGCTGGTCATTTGTAACCCCATCCCCGATGGCACCGTAATCTTTTACATCCACCCAATCCATCATATCGCGCAGAAACGCGCTGGTGATGTCTTCGATTTCAATATCGTCAATGCGCACGACCCCACCGGTAGGTCCCGTCAAATCCAGCCCGAAATGGCCGTAAACCGGCGTGCTGCCCCATATCATATCCACGCCATTTCGCGCGCCCGTTCCCACAATCGCCGAAACCGTCACCACTTCGCCGTAAGTGGTCAGCGTAACTTCGGGGCCCGTTTCGATCAAACCGGGCACATGATTATTTGACGCATCCCCCGCCCAACCCGCAATCCGAACCGTGGCCAGATTGCCGCTAACGGCCTTCACCTTGGCCGTAATTCGCAAGTAACAGCCGGGCAAAATTATGGTCTGGCCCATATAACGCAATCGTTGCACAGCGGTGGTTTTGTGCAACTCAAGAGAGCCTCCAAAATCCTGATCCGCCGCCACAAAGGCCGCATTTGGCGCGCCCTGATAGGTGTCCGATCCCGGTGTGCCATCCTGACTTGACCAAACGTTCAAACCATTTGCAAATTCCGGCGGTGTAAACACCAGACCATCGGTGATTGCCTTATTCATCCTAACCCCTTTTCACATCTTTCGGATACGCGCCGTCAATAGGCACAGGGGACAAAAGCCACCAAAAATCCGCTCAAATTTCAGTTTACATTCAGAAAACCCAGACGGTCTCCCGAACAAAAATGAAACTAGCAAATTCAGGTTAACCAGATTTAACCTTTGCGCACGGTGCTGGAAATGGTGCTGGAAATGGGGTGAAAAATAGGTTTTGCAAATATTATCGGGGTGCCCTGAACCAAAACGCACCAGCCGCTACTTTGTTCTTCGCACTGCAATCGCCTGTTTCCACATGCCGCACCCACTGCTCTGCACGAAATATTCTTCAAAACATAAAATTTCATAACCCGCTTGGAAATACCCGGGAAACTCGTCTTTCTTCAGCAGGTAATCGGGGTTGTGTTTACGGCTCTGGTTGCGCACATCCAACATGAAAGTATCCATCACCAAAACCCCGCCTTGGCGCAAAGAAGCCCCCAGTTTAGGAATAAGCGGCCTGTTCAGATAATTGGTCACCACAACCAAATCATAGGTTGCAACGGGGGGCGTGAAACTGTCCAGATCAACACGTTTTGTGCTAACCTGACCGGCCAAACCTTGCGCATCTTCCTCCAAGCGTTTTAGCCCGACAGCCGAAATATCCAGCGCATCCACCGCAAAACCCTGCGCGGCCAAAAACAACGCATTACGCCCGGTGCCACAGGCCACATCCAGCGCCCGTTTGCCTGACGCTTCGGGGTAATATTTTTTCAACATATAACTGGGCTCACCACGTTCTATCCGGTGATCCCGATCGCTATATTTTGCGTCCCATTTTAGCCGATCCGCCTCTGCCATGTGCTAAACCTAGCCCAGCTTCCCGGCCAAAGCCGTTTCAATCAACGCCACAGTCTCATCCACCCCGTAAAGCGCAATAAACCCGCCAAACCGCGGGCCTTGTGACGCCCCCAAAAGCACCTCGTAAAGTGCGGTGAACCAGTCGCGCAACGGATCAAAACCGTGCGCTTTTCCCACGGCAAAAACCATGGTCTGCAAGGCCCCGCCATCGGTGCCACCATCCCATGTTTTCAAACGATCGGCCAAATCCTGCATCGCCGCACGCTCTTTGTCACTTGGCCCGCGATAGATCTTTTTAGGTGCCACAAAATCATTATAATATTTCACCGCATAACCGGCCGCCGCATCCAGATCGGGGTGTGTTTTAGCACTGGCATCGGGCGCATAACGCTGGATAAAGCCCCAAAGTTTCGCCTTATCCTCGGCCGCTGAAACCGAGGCCAGATTTAGCAGCATCGCAAACGGCACCACCATGTTGCTTTTGGGCGGATTGCCTGCGTGTAAATGCCAAACCGGATTGGCCAGCTGCGCTTTTAAATCCTGATCGGCGAATGCACGCAACTGCTGGTGATATTCATCCACAGCCTTGGGAATCACATCAAAATACAGCCGCTTGGCGGTTTTCGGCTTTTGATACATAAAATACTGCAACGATTGTGGCGGCGCATAATTCAGCCAGTCCTCCATGCCCAAACCATTGCCCTTGGATTTCGAAATCTTCTGGCCCGACTCGTCATTAAACAGCTCATAAGACAGGCTGACAGGCGGGCGGGCGCCCAAAGCCGCACAAATTTTGCTGGACTGGGTCACAGAATCAATCAGATCCTTGCCCGACATCTCGTAATCCACCCCCAACGCCGCCCAGCGCATGCCCCAATCGGGCTTCCACTGCAATTTAACATTGCCACCGGTCACAGAAACCTCGACACGCTCGCCATCCGGTTCCTGATAAACAATCGTGCCTTTTTCCAGATTTCGTTCCAGCGTGGGCACCTGCAAAACATGCCCGGTTTTAGGCGAAATTGGCAAAAATGGAGAATAGGTCGCTTGGCGTTCAGCCCCCAAAGTCGGCAACATAATTGCCATAATTTTATCAAATCGCTCCAGCGCGGTCAGCAAAATTTCATCAAACTTGCCGCTGGTATAATATTCGGTCGAGGACGCAAATTCGTATTCAAACCCGAAACTGTCCAGAAACGCACAAAGCCGCGCGTTATTGTTCTGGGCAAAACCGTCATGCGTGCCAAACGGATCACGCACACGCGTGAGCGGCAGGTGCAAATCCTCGGTCAGCATTTCCTGATTGGGCAGATTTTTCGGCACCTTGCGAAACCCGTCCATATCATCGGAAAAACAAATCAGCCGCGTCGGAATATCGCTGATTTCCTCAAACGCACGGCGCACCATTGTGGTGCGGGCAACCTCGCCAAAGGTGCCGATATGGGGCAAACCGGATGGGCCATAACCGGTCTGGAATAAAACATAGCCCTTTTGTGGTGCCTTGCCATTCAGCCGCTTCAACACCCGGCGCGCCTCTTCAAAGGGCCAGGCTTTGGAATTCATCGCGCCATCGCTTAAATCGGTCATTTTGTTACACTTTCTCGGCAATATTTCGAGCATTCGCGCCCACATCTTACACGTCCCTATTGCCCTACCTGCCCCGCGTCAATATTCTGGCATTGTAGAACCGGTTTAATTCAGGAAAAAAACAGTGCCACAAACATCCCACTCGCTCACCCCCCAAGACTGCCTTGTGGCCGTGATGATCGCCATTTCCGCCTCGGATGACGATATCCGCACTTCGGAATTGTTGACCATCCAGGCCATCGTCAATCACCTGCCGGTATTTTCCAGCTACGATCTGGACCGCATAAAAACCGTATCGCACACCGTGTTTGATCTGTTTAGCGAAGAAGACGGGCTGGATGCGCTGTTTGGGATTATCCGCAATGACCTACCCGAACGCCTGTTCGAAACCGCTTATGCGCTGGCCTGTGATGTGGCGGCATCCGATGGCAAATTGCACAACACCGAACTGCGCCTGCTAGAAGAAATCCGCTACGAGCTAAATATCGACCG
>CAYYXZ010000119.1:0-3062 GCA_964475715.1 uncultured Marinosulfonomonas sp.
GGGCACCGATGAGTTGTTCCCATTCATAAGCGGCAACGCGCTTAAAAATATAATTCCCCGCTTGAATTATGCCGCGCTTGTCTGTGCGCGAGAAAAAAACCTCGTCAATCGCGAATGGTGCGTCGCCGGTTTCTGGACGAAATTCTTGTCTTTTTTTAGCAAATCCCACGATCACACCTTTTATTATATTCTAAGTTAAAACTGATACGCATAAAGCCTTGCTTTCAAGTTAATTACAGCGCAAAAAATCAATCTTATAACTTTAATCTTTGCATTATCGTTGCATATCCAAAATCAAAACAGGATCATTTCTTGTTTTGAAACCCACTTATACTTCTGCCCATGCTCTCTAGATTTTCTTGAATTTGCAGACAGAAACCTTCTATCCGGTTCAACTGTTCATCCACTTCATTTTGAAATTGCTCCAGTTGTTTAATCACATCAACCAGACTTCCACCGCCATTGGGCAGGCGCGCGCTTTCGATATTGCACATCACCCGAGTAGAACTTAGCCCCAAAGTAAAGCGACGCATTATTCCAACAGAATCCCTGATCTGCTGCGCAACATTGTCCACTCGCCTTAAACCCGAAACTGCCTTGATAATATACAGATCAGCCAAACCATTAATTTGGCGCTTATCAAGATTAAGATCGCGCCCCCCAAGCGAGCGTTTCTCTTTACTGAAATCCTTGGACAGCGTGGGCAATACCTGTGCAACTCCAAATAAAAAACGGCAGGAATTCAACGTGGTGTGAATGGTAGTAAAATCACTGTCAGGGCTGCTGACTTTGGCCTTAAACCAGGCCGACATTTCCTCGGACATCGACGAGTAGTTTTCAGAAAGAGAGCTTACCGCACCGCCAGAGGGCTCCAGACGCGCTGCAAGAATGCGCATATTTGTCGGCACAGTGCTAATTGCATCAAATCGTAAAGATAATTGTGTTGTCGCCTGCTTTAGTTCTGTGGCGACATCCATCAAGTCCGAAAAAATGTTAAACGACGGGTTCGACGGGTTGCCCATTTTGTCATCACGCGCCGCAAGCTCACGCATCAAGCAATCGCTCTCAAAAGCAACGTAATCCTCATACCCCAGTTGCTTAATCCGCGTCAGCAGCACAGCCGCACTTTCCTGCGGGCTTAACCCATCTTCTTTCTCGGCCCTTAGCAGCGCTTCATATTCGGCCTGAACCACCGCGAGCAATTCACTGCTTGGCTTGATCCGCACGGAAAGATAGCCATCCTCAAACGGCATGGCCATGGCATAAACCCAATAATACAGCCCGTCAGAAGCCTGGTTTTTGACATAAGCCCCAATTGGGTTCCCCTGTTCCAAAGTCTCCCAAAACAGCTGAAACACACCCTTTGGCATATCGGGATGGCGGATGATTTTATGCGGCGCACCCAGCAATTGATCCCACTCATAATGGGCAACACGTTTAAAAATATAATTCCCCGAAATGATGACTCCGCGTTTATCGGTGCGGGAAAAAAAAATCTCATGCGCCTCAAACGGGGCTTCGCCGGTTTTGGGACGCAATTCTTGCCTTTTTTCAACCAAACTCAAAACTATACCCTTTTACAATGCTCAACCATCCGCATAAAGGCAAAGCATTGCTGTTGGGTTAATTAGCTAGATTTGCCCTCAGCCTTTCCTCAAGCTTATCGGCCAGCGCCTCGCTTCTGGCGGCAATTTCGGCAAATGTGTCGCTCACCACAGGTGGAATAACGGCAACCTCAATCCGCTCGGGCTCGGGTTTTGGCGCATCACGAAATTCTTCTATCTGAGCCTCTTGCACCCCGACCTTGGCTTCAGCCTCGCGCAATTTTTCCTCTAGCCCGGCCGTTTTATCGGCCAACATCAGACCTGCCATCAGCAACATCCGGTTTTCCGGCATTCGGCCGATCTGCGAGATAAGCACAACCGCCTCACCATCCAAAAGCTTGGCAGCCGATTGCAAGTAATGTTCTTCGCCATCGCGGCACGATACGCTAAATTCGCGCCCGCCTATTTCGATTTTGGTCTCTGGCATCACAAGCCTCCTGCGATGATCGGTTTTAATTCATCCATTATGGTTTGCAACTCGGCCAGATCGGTTTTTCGCGTTGCACGCAAGGACTCCAGCTCGGACTGTATGGCCTTGTTCGCCGCATCGGCATCGGCAGAGATTTCTTCACGGCTCAGACGTAATTCTGCGTTATTTTCATCCAGCTCTTTATTAACCTGTTCCAGATCACGCAGCTGATTTTCTTGTTGGTTCAACTTTTCCCCCAACGCATCAATCCGCTCTTGCAGCTGGGCATTTGCCATTTTTTCGCCATCCAGCGCCTCATTCAGCGCAGCGCTATCATCTGCGCCACTGGCCGCCATAGTATCAAGCCCTGCATTGATCCGCTCCAGCGCCATCGTAATGCGGCCTTCGAAATCTGTAATCTCGTTCACTTTACCTGTCTCCCTTACAATTCGCCCGGGTTCCCGGCCAAGCGAATCGGATAATAAACGCATCCGGGCCAAGTTTAACCAATGGTTAAAGGAAATACCCCCCCTTTTTGCACAATATCCGGTATTACCGCGATAGTTTTCCACTAGGAAGCCGGCCCGGCAAACGCTATAGACGGGCCATGACCAACACACTTGCCCTGATCTTTGCCAGCATAATCACCGCCATTTTTGCCGCGGATTTTTTATATTTCGACTGGAATTTGCACATCATACTGGGAAAACGTCTGGCACAGCTGTCTGAATATATCGCCTTTTGGCGCTAGGTAAATTTGGCGCTCAGCGCGGCTTGCACTGGCGGCGTGACAAATTTGGTAATATCCCCGCCAAGTCTGGCAATTTCCTTAACCAGTTTGCTGGCAATCGCCTGATGTTTGGCTTCGGCCATCAAAAACACGGTTTCAACACTGTCATCCATCGCCCGGTTCATGCCAACCATTTGATATTCATACTCAAAATCCGCCACGGCCCGAAGACCGCGAATAATAATTTTAGCCCCCACATCATGAGCGCAATCAATCAGCAGGTTTTCAAACGGATGCACCACAATCTGACAACCGGTCT
>CAYYXZ010000119.1:3162-6139 GCA_964475715.1 uncultured Marinosulfonomonas sp.
GCCCGCCAATGCAAGCAAATAACTGCCGTTTTTCTTCTTTTTTCAAATACCTGCGCCGCAGGCGCGCGCCTTGAGCCGTAGGCGAAAGGCGCTTGGGGCGGCCGCGTTAGCGGGCGCAACACTGGCAAAATTATTGCGTCAAAACGCCTCGGGCTTTGCCTCGCGGGCCATGTGATCCAGCACCGCGTTGACAAATTTTGGCTCGCGCCCATCGGGGAAAAACGCCTTGGCCACGTCAACAAATTCGTTAATCACCACCTTTGGCGGCGTGTTGCTTTTGCTCAACTCGGCCCCGGCGGCCCGAAACAGCGCGCGCAAAGTCGGATCAATCCGCTTTAACGGCCACTTTTCCACCAACGCGCGATCCGTCATCTGATCAACCGCCACCTGCGCTTTGACCGCATTTTCCAACAAGCTTCGAAACAGCCCAAGATCACCCTCGGCCATCTCGTCGCCCTCATAGATCGCGCCAAAACGATGTTCTTCAAATTCAACCCGCACAACATCAATGCTTTGGGCCGAATGCTCCATCTGGAACAAGGCCTGAACCGCATAAAGCCGCGCGGCCGATTTCATCTGTCGTTTGCTGTTGGTCATGTTGTTTTTGGTCCGTTATCTGGTGCGTCGGCCATCAGAAATTCACCCGATCCGGGCTTGAAACCAATGTCTTTGCTTTGATTGGCCCATTTGCGTGACAACGCCACCAGATGCAAGGCCGCAATTGCTGCCCCGCCACCTTTATTTTGCCCCGCCACCTCGGCCCGCACCTCGGCCTGCACAGCATTTTCCACCGTCAAAATTCCGTTGCCAATGCAAATGCCGCCCAGCCCCATCTGCGACAAAGCCCGGCTGCTGTCATTGCAAACCGTTTCATAATGGCTGGTTTCACCGCGAATAACACAGCCCAGCGCCACAAAACCGTCAAAATTGCTGGTGCGCTGCGCAATCGCAATCGCGGTTGGAATTTCCAGCGCGCCCGGAACCTCGATCAAATCAAAACCAGCGCCCGCAGCCACAATCGCGGCCTTGGCCCCGTCAATCAGGGCGTCGGCGATGTCTTTGTAATAAGGCGACACCACGATCAACAGCTTCACCGGCTTGTCAAATTCGGGCAAATCAGGGGTGTAATGCGCAATCGTTCCCGCCATCAGCTTTGCTCCGCGTTTTTTGTCTGGGCCGGTATTTGTCGGCCACCCTCGATCGACAGCCCGTAGGCATCCAGCCCGACCATTTTAGGCAAAGGCGAATTGCTGACAATAATCATCCGGCTAAGCCCCAGACACGATAATATCTGCGCCCCCAGCCCGTATTGGCGCAGGCTGGATGATTTGCGGCTATCGTTACACAACAGCTTGCTTTCGTCATCGCGCAGCAACAAAACCACACCGCGCCCCTCTTTGGCAATCAACCCCATCGTGGCGGGCAAGGATGTGGTGGCAACCGATCCAAGCCCCAAAGCATCCGAAAGCGGATCCAGCATATGCACCCGCACCAGCACCGGATCATCGCCGCCAATATCACCTTTGCTTAAGGCGATATGTTCCGCACCTTTAATCTCATCGGTGAACACCTGCATTTTCCATTCACCGCCATATTTGCTCTGCACGGTTTTGCTGGTGGTTTCGGTCACCAGATTATCATGCCGGCGGCGATAGGCGATCAAATCCGCGATTGTGCCGATTTTCATCTGGTGCTTTTGGGCAAATTCCACCAATTCAGGCAGCCGCGCCATGCTGCCATCCTCATTCATAATCTCGCAAATCACCCCCGACGGGTTCAACCCGGCCAGACGCGACACATCCACAGCCGCCTCGGTGTGACCGGCGCGCACCAAAACACCGCCGGCATGCGCGCGCAGCGGAAAAATATGGCCCGGAATAGCAATATCGGCAGCCGTCATGGCCGGATCAATCGCCACCGCCACCGTGCGGGCACGATCAGGGGCGGAAATGCCGGTGGTTACACCTTCGCGCGCCTCGATCGACACCGTAAACGGCGTTTCATAACGCGATGAATTGCCCGGTGCCATTTGCACCAAGCCCAGCTCGTCCACCCGCTCACCCGTCAAGGTCAGACAGATCAAACCGCGCCCGTGCGTGGCCATGAAATTAATAACCTCGGGCGTGGCCATTTGGGCCGGTATCACCAAATCGCCCTCGTTTTCACGGTCTTCGTGATCGACAAGAATAAACATCTTGCCCGCCGCTGCATCCTGTAAGATTTCGGCTATCGGGGAAATCGCATCGCTATAATCATTCATCTCAAAGTCCTGTCTCTAGTATCAAAATAGGCCGAATATTTCGCGCTTACAAATGCGCCATCACGCGCCCGACCATTCCTGCAATCGCGCCACATAACGCGCCAGAGTGTCAATTTCAAGGTTCACCAAATCACCCACCGCCAAATTGCCCCAAGTGGTGGCGGATTTGGTGTGCGGGATAAAGTTAATGCCAAATTCAACCCCGTCAACATCATTCACCGTCAACGAAGTGCCATTCAGCGCCACCGACCCCTTTGGTGCGATAAAACCGGCCAGCGCGGCGGGGCTTGCAAAAACCACGCGCGTGCTGTCGCCCTCATCCATCATGCTCACCACTTTGGCCACCCCGTCCACATGGCCCGAAACGATATGGCCGCCCAGCTCGTCGCCAACTTTTAGCGCCCGCTCAAGGTTCAGACGCTTGGCCTTGGACCAGTTGCCAACATTGGTTTTATCCACGGTTTCGGCCGATATTTCCACATCAAACCAGCCTTTAAGCCCATCAGAGGACATCCGATCCAGTGCAATCACCGTCAAACAAACCCCGTCGCAAGCAATCGAGGCACCGATTTCAATGCCATCCACATCATAGCCCGTGCCGATGCGGGCGCGCAAATCGCCGCGCTGCTCCAGCTCTAGAACCATGCCAATGTCGGTAATTATTCCGGTAAACACCTGAAATTCTCCTTTTATCCACCCCCGATCTAGCGCTTGTAA
>CAYYXZ010000120.1:0-6137 GCA_964475715.1 uncultured Marinosulfonomonas sp.
TGAATGCCAAGGCGCCGTTTGACTTGGTCAACCGGTTGCTGCGCAAAAGCGAAGTGCAGCAGGTGATTGATACGGTTTACCGTTATTGCGGCCAAAAAGAATCGGTTATTTTCTGTGACCAGATCATGACACTGGGCTTTCGCGAGGCGTTCAAGGCCGGCATTTCGTTTGGTAAAGACGATATGCTGATCCCTGACAGCAAATGGACTATCGTTGATGGTGTGCGCAGTCAGGTTAAGGGTTTTGAGCAACAATATATGGATGGCCTGATTACACAGGGCGAGAAATATAACAAAGTTGTCGATGCCTGGTCAAAATGTTCTGATCAGGTTGCCGATGCGATGATGAGCGAAATGTCGGCTGTGCATGTGGATGATACCGGTGCCGAAATGGAGCCTAACAGCGTTTACATGATGGCCCATTCCGGTGCGCGTGGATCCCCCGCGCAGATGAAACAGCTGGGTGGTATGCGCGGCCTGATGGCCAAACCTTCGGGCGAAATTATCGAAACACCGATTATTTCGAACTTTAAAGAAGGTCTGACCGTGCTTGAGTATTTCAACTCGACCCACGGGGCGCGTAAAGGTCTGGCCGATACGGCGCTTAAAACGGCGAACTCGGGTTATCTGACCCGTCGTCTGGTGGATGTTGCACAGGATTGCATTATTCGCATTCCCGATTGCGGCACGGACAAGTCAATCACGGCTGCGGCTGCGGTTAATGATGGCGAGGTTGTTGCCTCGCTGGCCGAGCGTGTTCTGGGCCGTGTTGCGGGCGAAGATATTATTCATCCGTCAACCGAAGCGGTTCTGGTCAAGCGTAATCAGTTGATCGACGAATACATGGCCGATGCGATTGACAAGGCCGATCTGGCCACAGTGCGGGTTCGTAGCCCGCTAACCTGTGAAGCCGATGATGGCGTTTGCGGGGCTTGTTACGGCCGTGATCTTGCGCGTGGCACGCAGGTAAATATGGGCGAGGCTGTCGGTATCATCGCGGCCCAATCCATTGGCGAGCCGGGCACGCAGCTGACCATGCGGACCTTCCACATTGGCGGCATTGCCCAAGGTGGCCAGCAATCGTTCCTTGAGGCATCTCAAGCCGGCACAATCGGTTTCAAAAATGCCAACTTGCTGAAAAATGCCCACGGCGATATGATCGTTATGGGCCGCTCGATGCAGTTGGTGATCATTGATGAAAACGGCCAGGAACGTGCGCATCACAAGTTGATGTATGGCTCCAAGGTGCATGTCAAAGAGGGTCAGAAAATTGATCGCGGCGACAAGATGTTTGAATGGGATCCATACACCCTGCCAATCATTGCAGAAAAGGCCGGTACGGTTAAATACGTTGATCTGGTGGCTGGTATTGCTATTCGCGAAGAAACCGATGAAGCAACCGGCATGACCCAGAAAATCGTGGTTGATTGGCGCACGGCACCCAAAGGCAACGATCTGAAGCCCGAGCTGATGATTTTGGACAAAAAAGGCGAGGCGGTTGTGAATGCTGCGGGCCATCCGATGACTTACGCGATGTCGGTTGATGCGATTTTGTCGATCGAGGACGGTGACCAAATCAAGGCCGGTGACGTAATTGCGCGGATCCCGCGCGAGGGTGCCAAGACCAAGGACATCACCGGTGGTTTGCCACGGGTGGCCGAATTGTTCGAGGCCCGCCGCCCCAAAGACCACGCGATTATTGCTGAAATTGATGGTTACGTGCGTTACGGACGCGACTATAAAAACAAGCGCCGCATTTCGATTGAGCCTGCCGATGACACGCAGGAAACCGTCGAATACATGGTGCCCAAGGGCAAGCACATTCCGGTTGCCGAGGGTGATTTCATCCAAAAAGGTGAATATATCATGGACGGCAATCCAGCCCCGCACGATATTCTTGCGGTGATGGGGGTCGAGGCGTTGGCCAATTATATGGTGGACGAGGTTCAGGATGTTTACCGTCTGCAAGGCGTGAAGATCAACGATAAACACATCGAAGTGATCGTGCGCCAGATGCTGCAAAAATGGGAGATTTCCGATAGTGGCGAAACCACATTGCTGAAAGGCGAGCATGTGGATAAGGCCGAATTTGATCTGGCCAACCAGAAAGCCAAAGACAAAGGCGTTCGCGAGGCTATAGGTGAGCCGATTCTGTTGGGGATCACCAAGGCATCGTTGCAAACGCGCAGCTTTATTTCGGCCGCATCATTCCAGGAAACCACGCGGGTTCTGACCGAGGCATCGGTTCAGGGCAAGCGCGATAAACTGGTTGGGCTGAAAGAAAACGTCATCGTTGGCCGCTTGATTCCGGCTGGCACGGGACGGGCGACAATGCAAAGCCGCAAAATCGCACAGGACCGCGATAATGTGGTGATCGAGGCCCGTCGCAAAGAAGCAGAAGAGGCCGCGCAATTGGCGGCTCCGGTTGCGGATGATGTTGTTGGTGGTGATGTGTTTAAAAAGACCAGTGATCTGGTGGATACATCGGAAAGCCGCGAGTGATAAGCTAACAAGATTTAGCTATGAAAGGGCCTCCGCATGTTTCGTGCGGGGGCCTTTTCAATAAATGCTTAGGGCCCTGACCCTAGATATTTCCTGGCTCTGAATATTATCCAAGCCAGGTTTTTGAACTGAAATTTGTGACAAACGGTGCAAATTTCTTTCTCAAACCTGTTAAGCTTATTTCACTTAAATTATGACAATTATTGGCTTTTGTTTATTGCTCGAAAAAAGGCGAAAACCAGCTGGCGCGCTGTCATTTTTACAAAATGGCGGTGAAAAATTAAAATGCATCGTTATACAGAGACTCTTTAACAGAAAGCCGCTTGCACCCTGTTGACATACCCTGCGACTCTTCATATACGGCCATCACTTGGGCAGGGTTTATTCCCTATTTGCCTGACTTATAACTATTAGTGGTCACGATCCGGGCTGGCGCTCCGATCCTCTGGTAAGCCCGTCATGACGTCCCAGCGAATGTGGGGCGGATGTGGCATTTGCGCTGTGCGGGTGTTCGATCCGTAGTGGAATTTAACGTGTTGAAACGACGGGGATAACCTGAATGCCAACGATACAACAGCTGATACGCAAACCGCGCCAGCCTAAAATTAAACGCTCGAAGTCAATCCATCTGGAGGGCTGTCCGCAAAAACGCGGTGTTTGCACCCGTGTTTACACCACAACGCCCAAAAAGCCGAACTCGGCTATGCGTAAAGTCGCCAAGGTCCGTTTGACCAACGGCTTTGAGGTGATCAGCTACATCCCGGGTGAAAGTCACAACCTTCAGGAGCACTCTGTGGTTCTGATCCGTGGCGGCCGCGTAAAAGACCTTCCGGGTGTCCGTTACCACATTCTGCGTGGTGTTTTGGATACCCAGGGCGTCAAAGACCGTAAACAACGTCGTTCGAAATACGGCGCCAAGAAGCCGAAATAAGGGATTAGCGAATGTCACGTCGTCACGCCGCCGAGAAACGTCAAGTATTGCCAGATGCCAAATTTGGTGATCTGATTTTGACGAAATTTATGAATAACCTGATGATTGATGGTAAAAAATCAATCGCCGAGGGCATTGTTTACAATGCTTTTGATCGCGTTGAAGCCAAGATGAAAAAAGCACCTGTCGAGGTGTTTCACGAGGCGCTTGAAAACATCAAGCCGTCTGTCGAGGTTCGCTCGCGTCGTGTTGGCGGTGCAACCTATCAGGTTCCTGTCGAGGTTCGCCCCGAGCGCCGCGAAGCGCTGGCAATCCGCTGGTTGATTATCGCTGCGCGCAAACGCAACGAAAACACCATGGAGGAACGTCTTGCAAGTGAGCTGATGGACGCCGCAAACGAGCGCGGCACCGCTGTTAAGAAACGCGAAGACACCCATAAAATGGCGGATGCAAACAAAGCTTTCAGCCACTACCGTTGGTAACACTTTAAGATTAGGGCCCAGAAAATGGCACGCGAATATCCTCTCGACCGATACCGTAATTTCGGCATCATGGCGCATATCGACGCAGGTAAAACCACCTGTACCGAGCGTATTTTGTATTACACTGGTAAGTCTCACAATATTGGCGAGGTGCATGATGGCGCCGCAACAATGGACTGGATGGAGCAAGAGCAAGAGCGCGGTATTACGATTACTTCGGCTGCGACAACTACATTCTGGGCGCGTTCCACCGATGGCGAAAACGATGAGACCGAAAAGCACCGGATGAACATCATCGACACGCCCGGTCACGTTGATTTCACGATTGAAGTCGAGCGCTCATTGGCGGTTCTGGATGGTGCGATTGCGCTGCTGGATGCCAATGCCGGTGTTGAGCCGCAGACAGAAACGGTTTGGCGTCAGGCTGATCGTTACAAGGTTCCGCGGATTGTTTTCGTGAATAAAATGGATAAAATTGGCGCGGATTTTCAAAATTGCGTTAATATGATCAAGGATCGCACCGGTGCTACACCTTGTCCGGTTCAGTTTCCGATTGGGGCTGAAACCGAACTTGAGGGTATTGTTGATCTGATCACCATGCAGGAATGGGTTTGGGGCGGTGACGATCTGGGCGCAAGCTGGGAAATTCGCGATATCCGCCCCGAGCTGCAAGCTGAGGCTGACGATCGTCGTGCGACTATGATCGAGCTGGCCGTGGATATGGACGATGACGCAATGGAAGCGTATCTGGAGGGCACCGAGCCTGATGTTGCTACGCTGCGCAATCTTATCCGCAAGGGCACGATTGCCATGCAGTTTGTGCCAATTCTGGCCGGCTCTGCGTTTAAAAACAAAGGTGTTCAGCCCTTGCTGAATGCTGTGATCGATTTTCTGCCCAGCCCGCTGGATGTGGTTGATTACATGGGCTTTAAGCCTGGTGACGAGACCGAAACACGCGATATTCCGCGTCGTGCCGATGATGCGCTGCCGTTTTCTGCGCTGGCCTTTAAAATCATGAATGACCCGTTTGTTGGCTCGCTGACATTCACGCGGATTTATTCGGGTGATTTGAAAAAAGGCGACAGTCTTCTGAATGCGACCAAAGGCAAAAAAGAACGCGTTGGGCGCATGATGATGATGCACTCTAATGATCGTGAAGAAATATCAGAAGCCTTCGCTGGTGATATTATTGCGCTGGCTGGCCTAAAGCAAACCACGACAGGTGATACGCTGTGCTGCGTTGCTGATCCTGTGGTTCTTGAAACCATGACCTTCCCGGATCCGGTGATCGAAATTGCGGTTGAGCCTAAAACCAAGGTTGATCAGGAAAAAATGTCAACCGGTCTGGCCCGTTTGGCCGCCGAAGATCCATCCTTTCGGGTCGAGACAGATTTTGAATCCGGTCAAACCATCATGAAGGGCATGGGCGAGCTTCACCTTGATATTCTGGTGGATCGTTTGAAGCGTGAATTTGGTGTGGAAGCCAACATTGGTGCGCCTCAGGTTGCTTATCGTGAAACTATCGGCCACGAGGCCGAAATTGACTATACCCACAAGAAACAATCTGGTGGTTCCGGTCAGTTCGCGCGCATTAAAATGATTATTATGCCGACTGAGCCCGGCGAAGGTTTCTCGTTCGAGAGCCGTGTCGTGGGTGGTAATATTCCAAAGGAATATATTCCCGGTGTTGAAAAAGGCATCAAATCGGTGATGGACAGTGGCCCGTTGGCTGGTTTCCCTGTGATCGATTTCAAGGTTGCCTTGATTGACGGTGCTTACCACGATGTTGACTCATCGGTTTTGGCCTTTGAGATTGCCGCACGTGCCGGAATGCGCGAAGGTTTGCGCAAAGCGGGTGCTAAAATGCTCGAGCCGATCATGAAAGTTGAAGTGATCACGCCTGATGAATATACCGGTAACATTATCGGTGATCTGACCTCGCGTCGCGGTCAGGTTCAGGGCCAAGATACACGCGGCAACGCGATTGCTATCGAGGCTTTTGTGCCGCTGTCGAACATGTTCGGCTACATTAATAATCTGCGTTCCATGTCCTCGGGGCGTGCGAATTTCTCGATGCAGTTTGACCACTACGATCCTCTTCCGATGGCTTTGTCGGAAGAAATCCAAGCAAAATTCTCGTAACGCGGTGGCGTTACTATAAATCACGAAGGAGGCCACCATGGCTAAGGAAAAGTTTGAACGTAATAAACCGCACGTTAACAT
>CAYYXZ010000121.1:0-1492 GCA_964475715.1 uncultured Marinosulfonomonas sp.
GCGCATTATTGCCCAACAGGGTCTGACGCGAGATAATTGGGACGATATGCTGGACTGGATGATCGAAGAACAGGGTATGGGAGAGCTTGATGATCTGGATCGCACGGAGATCCTTGATTATCTGGCGGCACATTATAACGAGGATCGCCCCAACTTTCCTTCGAATTAACGATTGCCAATAGCCACAAAACGCGGCTTCTTGCTTAAACGCAGGGGGCCGCTTTTTTTGTGGTAATGCGCATGGCCAACACGGTGGGCATGCTATATTTCTGTTCGGTGAACTGGCGCACATGGCGCGAAATTGCCGCGAAACGCAACGTGTCCATGTTTGATGCCAGCAATGTGAAATGGTTGGAAGATATGCTCCAAGACGCCATGTGCAGGTTAGTATCAGCATTGATAACCGGCACTTCTCCCTTGGTAATCGCCAATGTCACCCGGCACCCGTTCAGACCGGCATAATGCAGAATGCGCGCCTGATCGCCTTGGGAGTTATAGGCAACCAGAGTCAGCCCCCCCGCCACCAGATCAGGGATATCGGCCGATGACTTAGCCAAACCCGGGATAATCTTTTTGCCGGCAATGCCAGTGTGGGCCTGTTGTAACAAGGCGCGATGCCAGTCGGTCGGCGAAGTCACCGCAGCTGGGGTCAGGATTAAATGCATCGCAATCACCGCAACGGCCGTAAATGACGCAGCGATTGCCGTAACCCGACACCAAGGCGATTTAAACACGCCCCCCGCCCCGCGTGCCGGAATTTGCACGGTTTGTACGGGCCGCAACTCGTTTAGCGCAGTGCTGACATCTTGAATTTTACGCAACTCCTGGGCCAGATATGGCTCTTTGCCAATACGTTTTTTCAGCGCGCGGGCCTGGGTAGGCTCTAGCTCACCGTCGCTATAGGCACTTAATAACTGCCAATCATTGCCCGATATATTACCCATAAACCTAGTTACTTTTTGCCTGTGCATTCTTTGTTGCATGTGTCGTTGCTGCGCTTGCCGGACCATCTACCAGATCAATCAACGCACGTCTTGCACGGCTAACCCGGCTCATCACGGTTCCATCCGGCACATTTATCACCTGCGCAGCCTCTTTATATTTCATCCCCATGATATCTACAAGAAACAGTATTTCGCGCATTTCAGCCGGCAATTTTTCAAAGGCCATGCGCAAATACGTCCCTTGAACCGTGCTGCCCATTTGAAACGATCCATTATGCAAATCTTCGTAGCTTTTGGAATATTCCTTGCGGACACGTCTTTTTCGCAGCTCGTCAATGTTCAGATTGTGAATGACGCGAAACATCC
Source organism: uncultured Marinosulfonomonas sp. (assembly GCA_964475715.1). Classification (GTDB taxonomy): domain Bacteria; phylum Pseudomonadota; class Alphaproteobacteria; order Rhodobacterales; family Rhodobacteraceae; genus Profundibacter. The sequence goes on from CAYYXZ010000121.1 coordinate 1,311, forward strand.
ATGGCCGGAACTCTTGCAATTTCGAAGGACAGCTTTCAGCCCGCAACGCCCGCTCAATCGCATCCTGAACCAGATCCTCGGCATCATCAACCGAGCGGCAAATAGAGCGGGAAAATGCGCGCAGCTCGGGTAAAAGAATTTCAATTTGTGTAAGCGAAGCCATTTGCCTATCTTCTTGAAAC
>CAYYXZ010000121.1:1592-6128 GCA_964475715.1 uncultured Marinosulfonomonas sp.
ACATAGACCCGTAATCGAGCAAGTGATCAGAGAGGCAGATCACCATGAAAACCAATAAATTTATGGCAGTAGTCCTGTTGGGCTTTGCCTTGAGTGCAGCACCGATATTAACACCCGTTAACGCCGATACTTTACGCGTTATGCGCGGGGCAACATCCAGCGCGCTAAAGGTTCCGGTGAACCGCGCTGTTGTGGTTGAAAGCGATGTTCCGTTTGCGGAATTGTCCATCGCCAACCCCGGCATTGCCGATATTTCCACCCTGTCGGACCGCACGATTTATGTGCTGGGCAAAGCGCCCGGACGCACAACTCTGACCCTGCTGGGCGGTGACGGACGGCTGATTACAAATGTCGAGGTCCACGTCACCCCTGACATTGCCGAATTCAAGGAACGCTTGCGCCAAATTCTGCCCAGCGAGCAAATCGAGGTGCGCACCGCCAATGACGGTATCGTGCTATCGGGCACGGTTTCCAGCATCGCGCGGCTGGATCGTGCGCTGGATCTGGCCGAACGCTACGCACCGGAACGGGTTTCCAATCTGATGAGCGTGGGCGGCACCCAGCAAGTGATGCTAAAGGTGCGGTTTGCCGAAATGGAGCGCACGGTTAGCAAGCAACTTTCGGGTGGTTTGGTATTTAACAGCTTTGATCACAACGCCGGGATAACTGGTGTCGGTGGTGGTGGCTTGGGCAATACTGGCGGCGGGTTCAATCCGCTGGCAAATTCCATTGGCGGCTTTCTTCTGGGCGGAACCGAAGTCAGCATTATGCTTGAAGCCCTTGAAAGCAAAGGCGTTGTGCGCACATTGGCCGAGCCAAACCTGATTGCGCTTTCGGGCCAAGAAGCCAAGTTTCTGGCCGGTGGCGAATATCCGGTTCCGGTTTCCCAAGATGACGGCACAATCACAATCGAATATAAACCTTTCGGGGTTGAGCTGTCTTTTACCCCGCGTGTGGTGGATGGCGATGTTATTAACCTGACGCTCAAGGCTGCGGTCAGCTCAGTGGACACAACAAACAGCATAGATCTGGGTGGTGGCTTCAGGATTGACGCTTTCAAACGGCGCGAAACCTCGACCACGGTTGAAATGCGCGATGGCCAAAGCTTTGCGATTGCCGGTCTGTTGCAGGATGATTTCCGCGACAGAAATGCACAGGTTCCGTGGCTGGGTGACATCCCTATCCTTGGCGCTTTGTTTCGCAGCGTAGATTACCAGCGCAATCAATCCGAGCTGGTCATCATCGTCACCCCGCATCTGGTCACCCCGACCCGCGGCGAGGCGCTTGCCTTGCCAACGGATCGCATTCGCATCCCGACAGAAAGTGATCTGTTCTTGTTTGGCAACGTTGTTGGCAAAACCCCGACAGGTGCCGCCGGAGAAGTCGCAAGGCAGGATTTCAGCGGCTCTTTTGGCTATGTGATGGAGTAAGGCAATGAAAACCTATCTAAAAACCCTGACGATCATTGCCAGCATGGCGGTTTTGACAAATTGCAGCCAAGAGGCCGGTAGCTTTATTGACGAGGGCGGCTTTGGCAGCCCGACAATGAACAATATGTTGATCCAGACTGGGCAAAAATCTTATGCTGTTGATTTATCTAACAGGTTTGCCTCCGAGGTGCCCTCAACGGTGAATTTTGCCTTTAACAGCGCCCAGCTTGATGAATCTGCAAGGGCCTCACTTCGCAAACAGGCGCACTGGATCCGCCAATTCCCCGAAGTGCGTTTTCGGGTTTATGGCCACACCGATCTGGTTGGCGGCAATGCATTTAACAAACGTCTAGGCCTGCGCCGCGCCCGTGCTGTGGTGAATTATCTGACAAGTCAGGGCATCAGCCGCGAACGGCTTGAGGCAATGACCTCGTTTGGAGAAACCCGGCCCGTGGTTGTGACGGTCCATCAAGAACGGCGCAACCGGCGCACCGTAACCGAGGTGTCGGGCTTTGTTCAAGATCATCCGATGGTTTTGAGCGGGAAATACGCCCAGATCATTTTTCGTGATTATGTGCAAAGTGCGGTTGAAAGGCCACCAAGACCATCCCCGGGCGCGACGCTAGGGGGTGGTTAACCGATCAGGTTAACAATCTGATTGATATTGCTAAAATCATAATCGGGCCTGTGCATTTAACAAACATGCACAGGCCCGATTTCGTTAAAGCATTCGACTTAATGTTAAAGCACACGAAATCATTCCACTTGTCGAACAATTACGGCTTTTTGGCCCTAATGTTGCCAATATTGTAAGTCATTTTAATTCCTACAGGGGCAAACCATCTGCGACGATTCGCATTTGCAAGCGCCGGCGGGAAAACCAGGCGGGCAGTAAAGCTCTGGAAACATTAGAAAAACCCGATAAATAAAAACAAGAGGACAAAAGGCAATGGAGAACAGTGCGATGTTACAGCCGGAGACTGCGCCAATCACAGCTTGCACAGTTTCACGCGATGTATCCAATTTCGATCTGCTGATCGAGGATATGGAAGCGGAATTGGGCGAAAGCTGGGGTGATCTGACATTTCAGGATGCGGTTGAGTTTTTGACACAACCTGACTCGGATGCGTTGGAATTTATCGCCGTCGCGATTGATGATCAGGACGAAGAAAATCTGGCATTAATCGGCGGCATTATCACAACGGCAATCAACAAAGGCATCAAGGTTATCCTGATCGCCGAAGAAGTCAGCCCGATCGCCTTGCACCAGATGTTGCGTCTTGGGGCCACTGATTTTATCCCCTACCCGTTGCCCGATGGCGAATTGCACAGCGCGATTGAACGTATGCGCGCACCCGACATTCCCGCCGAGGCCGCTGTGCCTGAAAAAATGAAATCCACCCTGAAAGCAACCGGCAATAGCGAAGGCGTGGTTTTGGCGGTGCATGGTTTGGCCGGTGGCACTGGCTCGTCAACTTTTGCGGTTAATCTGGCCTGGGAATTGGCAAATATCGAAAAGTTAAACAGTCCGCGCGTTTGTTTGCTGGATTTTGATCTGCAATTTGGCTCGGTTTCCACCTATCTGGACCTGCCGCGCCGTGAAATGATTTACGAGCTGTTGTCCGACACCGCATCAATGGATAGCGACAGCTTTATGCAAGCCTTGCTGACTTATAATGAAAAGCTGCATGTTTTCACTTCGCCGGCCGATATGTTGCCGCTGGATTTAATCGAGCCCGAGGACATTGACCGGCTGATCAACACGGCGCGCAAAAACTTTGATTACGTCATAATCGACATGCCCTCGACCCTGATTTCCTGGACCGAAACCGTGCTAAATCAGGCCCATGTTTATTTTGCTATGTTAGAGCTGGACCTGCGCAGTGCCCAAAACGCATTGCGTTTGCTCCGGGCGCTGAAATCCGAAGAACTGCCCTATAAAAAGCTGAAATTCGTGCTAAATCGCGCCCCGAAATTCACCGATCTTAGCGGGAAGTCCCGTGTTAAACGTTTGTCCGAAAGTCTGGATATCAATATCGAGCTGCAACTGGCCGATGGCGGCAAAGCGGTTGTGCAATCGGGTGACCACGGCGAGCCGATCGCCATAACGGCCGCCAAAAACCCGTATCGCAAAGATATGGTCAAGCTGGCCAAATCCGTTCACGATCTTAATCAAGCCGAAGATACCGGTAAGTAAAATAAAAGGTTAACAGTTATGTTTTCGCGCTATAAAAAAACCGATGCTAAAAAACCGACTGCCACGGTGGCTGATCGCCCCAAAACCAGACCGGTAGATCAGCCCAAAAGCCTGCGCAAGGCCCCGCTCGCCCCTGCGCAGGCTGCACCGGTCGACAAAGAAATAAAGCGAAAACAGCGCCTTGGCGAAATCCGCCTTGAGCTGCACAAAGAACTGCTGGACAATCTTAATCTTTCCGCCCTTGATGCCGCCTCTGAAACGGATTTGCGCAATGAAATAACCGCAATCGCCGCCGAGGCGCTTGAGGGTATGAATGTCGTTCTGAACCGCGACGAGCGCAAGCATCTTTATCAGGAATTGTTTGACGAGGTCACCGGCCTTGGCCCGATCGAGCCGCTGCTAAAAGATGACACCATCAACGATATTCTGATCAACGGACCCCAGCAGATTTTCATTGAACGTGCGGGAAAACTTGAGCTGAGCGACATCACTTTCAAAGATGAAAAGCATCTAATGCGCATCATCGACAAAATCGTTTCTGCGGTTGGGCGACGGGTTGATGAATCCAATCCTTACGTCGATGCGCGTCTGGCTGACGGGTCGCGTTTTAACGCGATGGTGCCGCCGATTGCGGTGGATGGGTCGCTGGTTTCCATTCGTAAATTCAAAAAAGACAAGCTGGGGATTGATGATCTGGTATCCTTTGGGGCATTTTCCGAAGAGATGGCCGCCTATCTTCAGGCCGCCGTTGCTTGTCGTTTGAACATCATCGTTTCGGGGGGCACGGGTTCTGGTAAAACCACCACCTTAAACGCGCTTTCGTCCTTTATCGACAACGCCGAGCGCATCCTGACGATCGAGGATACGGCCGAATTGCAACTGCAACAAACCCACGTTGGCCGGATGGAG
>CAYYXZ010000122.1:0-6085 GCA_964475715.1 uncultured Marinosulfonomonas sp.
TGAACGCGCGGCGGGCGGCTCATGATTGCCAGATCAATTGACTGTTGTTGCAGCGCGCGCACCGTATCATCGCGGTCGCCAATGCGCAGCACCACATCGATATCGGGGTATTTATCGCGCAATATCCCCACCAAACCGGGCGCGAAATATTTACCGGTCGAAACCACCCCCAAAACAACCACCCCACTTTGGCCGCTCCTCAACGCATCCACTTTTTGCAAACAGTTCTGCAATGCGCTTTGAATGGTGTATTCCGCCTCCAAAACCGCCTGGCCCTCTGCCGTCAAACGCGCACCCAGTGCGCCACCACGCTCCACCAATTTACATTGCAGATTCTCTTCTAAAATCCGCAACTGGGTGTGAATAGCCGGCGCGGTCAGCCCCAGAACCTCGGCCGCGGCAGATAATGTTCCGCTCTCGGCCACCGCCCGAATGGCCCGTAACTGTTTGAAAGTAACTGTTTCCAACCGTGCCATTAAATTTTCCTTAATTTGATTTAGGTTTTTTTAAATTTTATAATCCTTCAAACTATGGAATGCTACCAAAATATTGAAACGGCTCGTAATCAGGGGGATTATTATGCAGGCGGACGAAAACATCATCGGAAATGACGATATCCCGTCGGATTTATTTCCTCTGATTAACGGATTATGTGTTATCGGGGCAGATCTTGCCAAAACCATTGCACGCGGCTCTTTGGGCCAGACGCTGGGCGGGGCTGTCGGCGAAAATAGCGATGGTGACCAGCAAAAAGCGCTGGATGTCATGGCCGATGACGCCTTTGCCGAGGCGCTTAAAACGCTGAACGTGCGCTGGTATGCTTCCGAGGAGCAGGAAGACGTTATCGAGCTGGATCCAAACGGCAAATACGCGCTGGCGATTGATCCGCTGGATGGCTCCTCCAACATTGACGTGAACGTTTCCATTGGCACGATTTTTTCGATATTCGAGGCCAAGGACGATGCAAACGCAAGCTTTCTGCGCCCCGCCCATGAGCAGATTGGCGCGGGCTATATTATTTTCGGACCCCAAACCGGGCTGATGGTAACGTTTGGGCAAGGCACGCGATTTTACATTCTCAGCCCCGACACCGGGCGCTATGAATTGGCCAATGACGCGGTGATTGTGCCCGAAGATTCCAACGAATACGCGATTAATGCCTCGAATTATCGCCACTGGTCAAAACCCGTGCGCGCCTATATCGACGATTGCAAAGCTGGCGAGGATGGCGTGCATAAACGCAATTTCAACATGCGCTGGGTTGCCTCATTGGTGGCCGAAACCCACCGCATCCTGACCCGTGGCGGCATTTTTCTGTATCCGGCGGATGCGCGCGAAGGTTACGGTCAGGGCCGCTTGCGGATGATTTACGAATGCGCGCCAATGGCGTTTTTGGTCGAGCAAGCTCAGGGCCGCGCCACCAACGAGCACGACCGCATTCTGGACCAAACCGCAACCGAGCTGCACATGCGCATCCCGCTTGTTTTCGGCACTCCCCACAAAGTGGATCGTCTGGCGTCCTACCATGATTTGCCTGAAAAAGAAGTCTCCGCCCTATTTGGCTCTCGCGGCCTGTTTCGTGATTAAGGAAAATATGACATGAGCACTAAACATCCCATTATTTCTGTAACTGGCTCCTCTGGGGCTGGCACATCCACCGTCAAAGATACGTTTGATCAGATTTTCCACCGTGAAAAGGTCAAGGCTGTATCCATCGAGGGTGACGCATTTCACAAATATGACCGCGCATCAATGAAGGTCGAGCTGGACAAACGTTTCAAGGCCGGTGATCGCTCTTTTAGCCATTTTTCCTATGATGCCAACGAGCTGGTCGAACTTGAACGGGTTTTTCGCGAATATGGCGAAACCGGTCGGGGGCGCACCCGCACCTATGTGCATAACGACGCGGAAGCGGCCCTGCACGGGGTTGAATCGGGTAAATTTACCGAATGGAAAGAATTTGATGCCGACAGTAACCTGTTATTCTATGAGGGCCTGCACGGCGCTGTAAAAAATACCGAGGTCGATTTGCCCGCTTTGGCCGATATCACAATCGGTGTGGTTCCGGTGGTCAATCTGGAATGGATTCAGAAAATCCACCGCGACAAACAACAGCGCGGCTACACAACCGAGGCCGTTACCGATGTGATCCTGCGCCGCATGGATGCCTATGTAAACTGCATCATGCCGCAATTTTCCAACACCAATATAAATTTCCAGCGCGTGCCGATTGTTGATACCTCCAACCCGATGATTGCCCGCTGGATTCCGACCCCGGATGAAAGCATCGTGGTGATCCGCTTTGCCGACCCTACAGGAATTGATTTTCGCTACTTGCTCAGCATGATCCATAACAGTTATATGAGCCGGGCAAACTCGATCGTAATTCCGGGCGGAAAAATGGATTTGGCCATGCAGCTGATATTCACCCCCCTGATGCACCGCCTTATTTCTGAATCAAAACGCGCCTGAAGGAAAAAACATGACTATTGAAAACCAAATGGCAAATGCCATCCGCGCCCTGACAATGGATGCCGTTCAGGCCGCAAATTCCGGCCACCCCGGAGCGCCGATGGGCATGGCCGATGTGGCTGCCGTGCTGTTTAACCGTTTTATGAAAATTGATCCCTCGGCCGATAAATGGGCTGATCGCGACCGCTTTATCATGTCGGCCGGCCACGGCTCGATGCTGGTTTATTCCATCAATCATCTGCTGGGCTATGACGATATGGACATGGACCAGATCCGCAATTTCCGCCAGATGGGTTACCGCACCGCCGGCCACCCTGAATATGGCCACGCCAAGGGCATTGAAACCACCACCGGCCCGCTGGGTCAGGGCATTGCCACAGCCGTCGGCATGGCGCTGGCCGAACGGATGCACAATGCACGTTTTGATGACGCGCTGGTTGACCACCATACTTATGTGATCGTCGGTGATGGTTGCCTGATGGAGGGCATCAGCCACGAAGCCATTGATTTTGCTGGCAATCTTGGCCTTGGAAAACTGGTTGTGATGTGGGATGACAATTCCATCACCATTGATGGCGCGGTTGAATTATCGTCAGGCACCAACCAGAAAAAACGCTTCAAGGCGGCGGGCTGGCATGTGCAAGAGGTTGACGGCCACGACAAAGAAGCCATCGCCAAAGCCATTGAAAAAGCCAAGAAAAAAACCGGCAAACCTTCGATGATTGCCTGCAAAACCATCATCGGTTACGGCGCGCCCAACAAACAGGGCACCGCGGCCACCCACGGCGCACCTTTGGGCGCTGAGGAAATCGTGCTGACGCGCAAGGCGCTGGGCTGGGATCACGCCGCATTTGAAATTCCGGCCGATGTTTATGACGCATGGCGCGCGATTTCTGCCCGCGGCAAGGACGCGCGACTTGCTTGGGGAAAACGCCTTGCGGACTCGGTCAAGGCGGATGATTTCAACACATCCCTTGCCGCGCCTGACGCAAAAGCGCTGGATTTGGCGATCAATACCCACAAAGAGCGCTTAAGCAAAGACGCGCCCAAAGTCGCCACCCGCAAAGCCAGCCAGATGGCGCTGGAAGTGATCAATGCCACCTTGCCAAATTCCATCGGTGGCTCGGCCGATCTGACCGGATCGAACCTAACCAAAACCTCGGCGATGGAAGTGATTTCCAAAGGCAATTACGCCGGCAATTACATCTATTACGGCGTGCGCGAACACGCCATGGCGGCGGCAATGAACGGCATCGCGCTGCACGGCGGTTTTTACACTTATGGCGGCACGTTTTTGGCTTTTGCCGATTATTGCCGCGGCTCCATCCGGCTGTCGGCGCTGATGGGCATTCCGGTGTCTTATGTGATGACCCACGATTCCATCGGCCTTGGCGAAGACGGCCCGACACACCAGCCGGTCGAAACAATCGCCAGCCTGCGCGTGATGCCCAATTTGCTGGTATTTCGCCCCGCCGATGTGGTTGAAACCGCCGAGGCTTGGCAGATTGCCGCAACGCAGGCCAGCACCCCGTCGGTGCATTGTTTGTCGCGCCAGGGCCTGCCTTGTTTGCGCACCAGTCACACCGAGGCCAATATGGTTTCCAGAGGTGCCTATATTTTGCGCGATGTTGGCGGGCAGCGTGACGTGACGCTGATTGCCACCGGATCCGAAGTTGAAATCGCGGTAAATGCGGCCCAAGCGCTGGCCAAGGACGGCATCAAGGCGGTTGTGGTTTCGGCCCCGTGCTTTGAGCTGTTCGCAGCCCAAAATGCCGATTACCGCGCCGAGGTTCTGGGCAGCGCCCCGCGCGTTGGCATCGAGGCCGCACTTGAGCAAAGCTGGGGCAAACTGCTGGGTGATAACAGCGCATTTGTCGGGATGACGGGCTTTGGGGCTTCCGCTCCGATTGAGGCGCTGTATAACCATTTTGGCATCACCGCCGATGCCGTGGCAAAAGCCGCTAAAAATTTACTTTAAGGAGAATCAAACATGACTGTAAAAGTAGCAATCAACGGTTTTGGCCGCATTGGCCGCAATATTTTGCGCGCCATCATCGAAAGTGGGCGCACCGATATCGAAGTGGTGGCGATCAATGATCTGGGTCCGGTTGAAACCAACGCGCATTTGCTGCGTTTTGATAGTGTTCATGGCCGTTTTCCCGCCACCGTAACCGTCAATGGCGACAGCATTGATGTGGGCCGTGGCCCGATCAAGGTAACGGCCATTCGCAACCCGCAGGATTTGCCTTGGGGTGATGTTGACATTGCGATGGAATGCACCGGAATTTTCACCGCCAAAGACAAAGCCGAATTGCTGCTGGCCAGCGGTGCCAAGCGCGTGCTGATTTCCGCCCCCGGCGCAAATGCTGATAAAACAATCGTTTACGGCGTGAACCACAATGTTCTGACCAAAGACGACATCATCGTTTCCAACGCATCTTGCACCACCAATTGTTTGTCTCCGGTTGCCAAGGTTCTGAACGATGCCATCGGCATTAACCACGGCATCATGACCACGATCCACAGCTACACCGGCGATCAGCCCACGCTTGATACCATGCACGGCGATCTGTATCGTGGCCGCGCCGCCGCCTTGTCGATGATCCCAACCACAACGGGTGCTGCCAAGGCTGTTGGTCTGGTTCTGCCCGAACTAAACGGCAAGCTGGACGGCATGGCGATCCGGGTTCCAACCCCCAATGTTTCGGTGGTTGATCTGGTATTTGAAGCCGGCAAAAACACCACGGTTGAAGAAGTTAACGCCGCCATCAAAGCCGCCGCCGATGGCCCGATGAAAGGTGTGCTGGGCTACACCGAAGTGGCCAATGTTTCGATTGATTTCAACCATGATCCGCATTCGTCGATCTTTCACATGGATCAAACCAAAGTCATGCAGGGCAACATGGTTCGGATCCTGACGTGGTATGATAATGAATGGGGCTTCTCCAGCCGCATGTCCGACACCGCCGTTGCAATGGGAAAACTGATCTAATGGGTATCCCCGCAATCACAGACACGAATGTTTCGGGCAAGCGCCTTGTGGTGCGTGCCGATCTGAACGTGCCGTTTAACGACGATGGCACGGTTTCTGACGCGACCCGCATCACCCGCTTTGCCGCCGGAATGCGTGATCTGCTGGCTGCGGGGGCCTCGCTGGTTATTTTGACCCATTTGGGACGTCCCAAGGGGCAGCGTAACGATGATCTTTCAACCCAATCCATTCGCGCCACACTGGCAGACGCTTTGAAAACCGATGTGGCGTTTGTTGATGCTTGCGTTGGTGCTGACGCTGAGACTGCGGCTGCAAAACTGACAGCTGGTCAGGTTCTTCTGTGCCAAAACGTGCGCTTTGAGCCGGGCGAAGAAAAGAACGACAGCGCCTTGGCCAAACAATTCGCCAAATTAGGCGATATTTACGTCAATGATGCGTTTTCCTGCGCCCACCGCGCGCACGCCTCAACCGTTGCTGTTGCGTCAGAAATGACGGCCACCGCCGGCCCGCTGATGCTGGAAGAAGTCAACGCCTTAACCGAAGCTTTGGAAGATCCGCAGCGCCCCTCGGTGGCGATTGTTGGCGGTGCCAAGGTTTCGTCAAAAATCGCGGTTTTAAAAA
>CAYYXZ010000123.1:0-4251 GCA_964475715.1 uncultured Marinosulfonomonas sp.
CCCCTAAATGTCCTGGCGGACAATTTCACCAATTAAGATGTCTCTAACCACTGGTCCAGCAACTCTTCTGGCAACCTGATACAATGAATCTCGCAAGATTATCATGTTATTACTTCTGGTAAATACACCATCAAAGCCCCCAGAATTTGCGTGATCAAAAAGAACTTGGTTGAATGCGTCCCTTAGTTTTGGCTCACGTTGAAATGTTGCTTCTTTTCCACCAGGAATAACCTCAATACTAATAGATAACACGACTAGTGCAGCCATTTTACCTTGCTTGATGACCGGAATAACAAACTGATTATTCATTTTTACAAATTCGGGCACAATAACATTTCCATCTTTATCTACTGATGGAGCAGCCTCTGTATGCTCTATGCTGGTTTCGGTTTGCTGCGGGTCTTTGTCGCTGTGCTCTTTTGGTGCGGGTTTAAGCAGAAATCCTGCACCAATACCGGCACCTACACCAATAAGCGCCATAAGAATTGGAAGTATTTTACCCATAGTTAATTTCCTTAAAATGGAAGGATAATATCGGCAATTTGCTGACCGTAACGGGGTTGCTGAACATTGGAAATATGACCACGTCCACCATATGAAATGCGCGCCGAAGCAATCTTGTCATATGTAATCTGATTTTTCCGCGAGATGTCTTCTGGTCGAACATATCCTGTGATTAATAGTTCACGAACCTCAAAATTCACTCTGACTTCTTGAGAGCCCTGAATAGCGAGGACACCATTTTGCAGCACGTCAACTACAGTAGCAGCAATTCGCAAGGTTAACCTTTCTTTTCGCCGCACCGATCCCTCACCCGAAAATGTGCTGGCTGAATTACTTTCAAACGCATTTGCCATATTTGCTCCACCAAACAGTTTATTGTCGATACGTTGAGGAATTCCTAACAATTGCGGCAGCCCTGATTTTTCTGCGCCTTTTCGACTGCGGGATGTAGAGTTTGATATTTCCGCTTTGTCATCTATTTCGATCACAACAGTTAAAATATCTCCGCGCTGAACCGCACGCCGGTCTCCTAAGAGTGACCGGCGGTCCGCATTCCACAAAGATGCATTTTCTGTTGGCAGGGGCTGTCCCATTGTTTTTGGAAAAGATGGTGTCATCATTGCATGATGCTCATCTGTACCCTGAACAGATGTAAATGAAGGGACTTGGCCAACGGTTTCTAATTTGGTACAGCTGGCCCCTAGAAGGCAGAAAGCAATCAACAAATAGTGAATCTTGTATTCCATATATTTAGTCCTTCATCATTTGTTACCGCGAACAGTAACAGAACCATCTGCGCCAATAATCCCGCTAACTGTGGATCGTGAAGTTAAATTCATTACCCGCAAGAAATCCCCTACGCCGCCTCGGCCAAGTGATCGTGCATCAGTGATAATCCGCAAACTACCGCGCCGAAAAACAAGCGGTACAATTTGGTTGCGCTCAATGATGGTAACAGGGCCAATATCCTGTGGCCTAATAGGGCGGCCGGCATATAGAATTACACGGGTTTCCTGCCCTACAGCTTCCTCTATTCGGGTAAGCGACCCAACGCTATCCCCCGCCTTTAATGTTACATCCTCAGGCCCAATAATTGTATTGCTACGAATTGTGCGCGTTGAGACAAGCGTATCTGCAACCGCAGCAGGCGCAAACGACAAAAGAAATATGAAAAACCATTTATTCATTAGCGTATCTGTGTCGTTGCGCCGAGCATTTGATCGGCTGCAGTAATGACTTTGGCGTTTAGTTCATAACCACGTTGGGCTTCGATCAATTCGGTAATTTCACGCACGGCATCAACAGAAGATTCTTCAAGAAACCCCTGACGTAGAACACCTAAACCGTTTTCGCCTGGTGAGCTAACAAGCGCCGGCCCTGAAGCCGAGGTCTCCAAGAATAAATTGCTACCAATAGCCTCCAGTCCTTTTGCGTTGGTGAAAGTAGCAAGGGTGAATTGGCCCAGTAATTCTGGTTGGACGCGGTCATTGAAATAGGCATAAACTTCGCCTTCGGCATTAATAGAAATACTGCGGGCATCAGACGGAATTGTAATGTTCGGCACAACAGGATGGCCATCAGAAGTTACAATCAAACCATCGGCTGAACGCTGCAATCCACCATCACGTGTATATCCGGAAGCACCTGAAGGTAAGGTAACCTCAAGATATCCGGCCCCTTCAATGGCCATGTCCAAATCAGCACCTGTGGCACTAAGTGCCCCTTGCGCTATTTGAATCGAAACTGCGGTGGGTCGAACACCCAGACCCAGCTGCACACCCGTTGGCAGAACTGTGCCATCAGCTGCATTAATTGTTCCCGCACGGGTGACTTGCTGGTAATGCAGATCAGCAAATTCAGCACGGCGGGCATTATATCCTGTTGTGCTCATATTCGCGAGGTTATTTGAAATAACCTCAACGCGCATTTGCTGGGCGCTCATGCCGGTCGCGGCAATTTGTAGGGCACGCATTTAACTCTCCTTTTTTATCTAACGGCCAAGGGCTTGCAGGACACCGCGAATGCGCTCATCCTCTTTATCAAGAAAACCCTGACCTAATTCATAAGCGCGTTGAACCTCGATCATTCGGGCAATTTCAATCACTGGGTTAACGTTAGAGCCCTCGATGAAACCTTGCAGAATAGAAGATTTTTCAACAGGAAGCACATCACCGTCAACACGAAACATCACCCCGCTCTGTCGAGTTAAATCGGTGGGGTCCGCAGGGATGAATAGCCCAATATGGGTTTGTGGTTTGCCATCTGCACTAAGAGTTCCATCGGAAGCCAGGGAAATTGCCCGGGCATCCGGCGGAATGAAAATGGGCGAGCCGCCGCCATCCAGTAACCGGAACCCATCTGGCGTTACCAATTCGCCTTCAGCGTTAGGCGTAAAACTTCCTGCTCGTGTCAACCGTTCACCGCCTGGTGTTTCGATCATAAAGAAACCTTCACCTTCAATTGCAAAATCAAAGGTTCCGTTGGTTTGGGTCAGGCTGCCTTGCTGCTGCAATGTCATACGCACACTCGCTGTTGCCATCGAAAGCGAGCCTTCCTTTCCATCCAGCGCCTTAATATGCTCGGCAAAAATGATGCCTTCTTTGCGAAATCCCGTGGTGGACAGGTTTGCAAGATTATTGGCCACCGTTTGCATTTCGCGCAACAAACCTACTTGTCTGGTAAGAGTGGTATATCCGGAATTATCCATGCTCTACCCCCCCACAATCAATGGCACGATGGTTCTGCTGAAAAACGATGTGAGCGTATAGGTCATAAAATTCATAGTTGCCCAAAAGACGAGCAACATGGCCGCCAGCTTAGGTACAAAAGTCAACGTCATTTCCTGAATGGATGTGAGCGCTTGAAACAAGCCCACAATAAGGCCCGTTATCAACCCGGCCACCAGAATCGGTAGTGAAATCACCACACCAACCCATAAACCCTCGCGCATCGTATCAAAGAAAACTAGCTGATCCATTAAACAGGCATCCTAAGAATTTCCTGATATGCCTCGACAACTTTGTTACGCACAGTAACGGCCGTTTCGATGGCCAATTCTGTTTGGGCCAAGGCCGTAACCAGCGAGTGGGGGTCTGCCCCGCCGGTCATAGCGGCCTTGGCCACGTCTTCGCCTTTCTGCAAGGTTGCAGCAAAATCAGATGCGATTTTTCCAAACGCATCGGCTGCCCCCCCGCCCGCCACAGGATTCGGTGCTGTGGCGGAGCGGGTTGCTGTATATTGCTGGGCTGCAAGTGATGACTTTATATCCATTTTAGATTACCTTTCATCGGCGCAGAAGTTCCATCAGGCTTGCCGACATTTTGCTGGCCTGTTCGAACATCTTGAGGTTCGCCTCGTAGCTGCGCTGCGCTTCGCGCGCGTCAGCAATTTCGATCACCAGATCGACATTCGATCCATCATAGTGACCACTCTCATCTGCAAGCGGGTGACCCGGATTAAAAATCCGTGTCAGTTCTGAACGGTCAAACTCTACTTGACCAATCCTCACCATTCCCGTTTGCTGCCCCCCCTGCACCACTTCCTCGAACGAGGCCGTTTTCCTGTGGTAGCCGGGGGTATCTGTATTTGCGATATTTTCCGAAACATGGCGCAGGCGCGCGGCCTGTGCTTCCATGCCGCTGGTTGCCAGCTGTCGAATTGTTGCAAATTCACTCATTTCATCGACTCCTATTGACGACCAAGGCTGGTGCGCAATATGCCCAGCGATGATTTATATATTGCCATTGC
>CAYYXZ010000123.1:4351-6060 GCA_964475715.1 uncultured Marinosulfonomonas sp.
AGATCGCGGGATTTAAAGCCCGGCGTATCGGCATTGGCGATATTTCCCGCAGTCAAGGTTTGACGCACTTGGGCATGGCGCGCCATTGCGCTCGCCATCTGGAATATCTCAAGTTTTTCATACATCGGGGCTTCTCCCTCGAACAATCTAAACTAAGCTTTAACTGTGATTCCTTTAGAAAAGGTTGTCAGACCCAATCAGGAGAATCCGATGCCGGTTACAGAGATCGAATGCCTTACCGCCGAAATTGCCAATTTACGCCCTATATTCAATGTCGGCCGGGTGGTCCGGGTGGATAGCGGAACGCTTACAGTCGTCGGACTTTCAGATACGGCCAGCCTTGGAGATCAGGTCATAATATCGCGACGTGGAAATGAGACCATGGGCGGCGAGGTTTTGCAGCTGTCTCGCCACAGGGTAGTGATCTTGCCTGACCGCTCGGCCGAAGGTGTGGTCATCGGTGACAAAGTCAAATTGATGGGACCGGCCCAAATTGCGCCGGATCAAAGCTGGATTGGGCGTGTGATTGATCCGTCGGGCGCGCCGATGGACGGGCGGCCATTATTGCGTGGCATCAAGGCCAGACCAATGCGCGCATCCCCCCCCAAAGCAACAGAGCGCCATGCCTTGGGCGAGCGACTGGAAACCGGAATTGCCGTGTTCAACACTATGCTGCCGATTGTGCGCGGGCAACGCATTGGCATGTTTGCCGGATCTGGTGTGGGCAAATCCACTTTGCTGGCCAAATTTGCCCGCGGGGTTAGTGCCGATGTTGTGGTGATTGCATTAATCGGCGAACGTGGCCGCGAGGTGCGCGAATTTGTTGATAATGTGCTTGGGCCGGAAGGGATGAAACGGGCTGTGGTTGTGGCCGCAACCTCGGATCAGTCGCCTTTGGTGCGCCGCCGCTGCGCCTGGACGGCTATGGCCGTGGCAGAACATTTCCGCGATCAGGGCTTGCATGTTTTACTGCTGGCCGATTCCATCACCCGCTTTGCCGAAGCCCACCGGGAAGTTGCATTGGCTTCGGGCGAGGTCGCATCCTTGCGCGGCTACCCCCCGTCAACATCGCACATGATCATGTCTTTATGCGAACGCGCCGGACCGGGTGCGGGTGATGCGGGCGATATTACGGCACTGTTTAGTGTGCTGGTTGCAGGCTCTGACATGGACGAGCCCGTGGCCGATATTCTGCGCGGGGTGCTGGATGGGCATGTTGTGATGGATCGTCAAATTGCCGAGCGCGGCCGGTTTCCGGCGATTGATTTGCTGCGATCGGTTTCACGAAGCCTGCCCGGCGCGGCATCGCCAATGGAAAATGAATTGATCAGTAAATCGCGCCGTTTACTAGGGGCTTATGATCAGGCCGAGATGATGATTCAGGCTGGTCTATACACAACCGGATCAGACGCACTGATTGATGAGGCGATCACTGTCTGGCCTAAACTGGACGCTTTTCTGGCGCGCGATGAGCCGGATAATACCGAAGCAAGCTTTGCCCATCTTGCCGCATGTTTTCCTGTCGAAAACGAAACGCCGTAAGATGTCGCGCAGGGTAGGTTGAGCCAGAATGGTCACGTTAACCGTGTTCATTTGCTCTGCCTGGCTTTTCCCAATATGGGCTTTGGATGAGCACGCCATCAATCAGCTACAAACACCACTGTTTTCCAGCTGAAATCCGCCCACTCGATCTGGCTGTACTGCCGGCT
>CAYYXZ010000124.1:0-6056 GCA_964475715.1 uncultured Marinosulfonomonas sp.
AATTGCCGCGTATATTCATGTTGCGGATTATTCAGCAGCGTATCTTTTTCGCCCTGCTCGACAATGCGCCCGCCATGCATCACCACAATTCTGTCGGCAATATGAGAGGCAAGGCGGATGTCATGCGTGATAAAAAGCACACCGGTTTTGCCGGCATCCCTTAGCTGCACAAATTGTTTGATAATGGCTTTCTGGGTAAAGGCATCCAGCGCGCTGGTCGGCTCGTCTGCGATTATCAATGCCGGCTCAAGGCTAAGGGTCATGGCGATCATCACCCGTTGCAACATGCCGCCACTTAATTGAAAAGGATAGAAATTCAGCACCTGTTCGGGCGCATCCAACTGCATTTTTTGTAACATTTTTGTAGCAAGATCAACCGATTGGGCACGAGTTGCACCGCTGTTGGCCCGGATGGCTTCAATGAACTGGGTTCGGACCCTGAGCAGCGGATTTAGCGCAGCTTCTGGGTTTTGAAAAATCACGCCAATTTCACGGCCGTATATTTTACGCCAATCCTTGGGGGCAAACAGCTGTAAATCGCGCCCCTTGAAAACCATCTTTTGCGCCGTCATGCTGGCATTTGGCGGCAAAACATTCAGGATTGCATTGATCAGCGTGGTTTTTCCGCTGCCGCTTTCGCCCACAATCCCGACAATTTCACCGGCCGCCAAAGATAAGCTGACACCCCTTAGGGCATCAGCTTGTTGATATCGCACTTTCAGATCGTGCAGTTCCAGCAAAATTTGCATGGAGGCGTATTTATTTTTTGCCAACACGGCTGTCGATAAAGACAATCTCGGTCGGGAAGCGCTTAACGCCCGTTACATTATTCGTGGTCACAATGCTGCCCAGACCATGATAAAAGAAAATGCCCGGTGCGTCTTCTAACAGGATGCTAATCGCGTCACTTGCCAATGCGTGACGATCCTCTTTGGCAAACGCGCCCCTTAGCTCTTCGATCACCTTGTCATAGGCCTCGCTGGAAAAGCCGCCTTTGTTGCCTTTGCTATCCGTGTGGAATGCCAGATCCAGAAAGTAAAGCGGATCAAGCGTAGGCGCGGCTGTCCAGCGCTCCCAAAGGATATCGAACTCACCTTTTTCAGCGATGTCACCAAAGCTTTTGACCTGCGTTACCGTCATACCAATGCCGACCTGTTTCAGCGCAGCCTGCATCACAATTCCGCTGGTTTTGGCATCGGCACCGTGGCCTGTGCGAGCGAAAAATTCCAGCACGATGTTCTGGCCGTCAAATTCACGCAGCCCGTCCCCGTCACTATCAATAATCCCGGCACCATCCAGCAGCTTGGCGGCGGCGGCAGGATCGTAATTATGCGGCTCATCTCCGGTATAGGCAAATGGCAGCGCGGGCGGGAATGGTCCTTTGGCGGCAAAACCATGCACAGCCGTTACGACCGAATTCTTGTCAATCGCCTTGACCAGCGCCTTGCGGAAATCGTGATTTTGCATATAAGGTTTTTGCAAATTGAAACGCGCCATGAAAATACGCCCGTTGGGGCCTTTTTGCACGTTGAATTTGCCGGTTTCTTCCAGCATCGCCAAATCGCGGGCGCTCAGCTGTGTTGTCAGATCAATTTCACCGGCTTGCAGCGCCAAAGCGCGGGTGTTGCCGTCTTTGATGATCAGGCTGTCAACACCGTCCAGCGTTGGCTCGCCGCCCCAGTAACCGACATGTTTGCTGGTGAAAACACCCTCGGAGGCATCAAAACGGTCCACTTTGAACGGGCCTGTGGCAATCGGCTTTTCGGCAAAACCTTCGGCGTCAAATCCGGTGACAATCGTGTAGGTCGGATCGGCCAGAATGTTGATCAGGGTTGAAAACGGCTCGGTTGTGGTGATGGTCAGGATCTGGCCATCGGCTGTGATTGTATCAACCGGAAATTGCATATCTGTGCGCCCGGTGGTGGCCATGGCCCGCTCGATCGATTTTTTAACGCTGTCCGCGGTGACCGTCTCGCCATTGTGAAAAGTCACGCCTTCACGGATTTGAAAACGCACGGTTTTATCATCAACCACTTCCCAGCTTTCGGCCACAACCGGCTGAAATTCCAGGTTTTCATCAACCGCCACCAGCGTTTCACCGATTGCAAGACGCGGCAGGGTCCAGCCGTTCCATTTGACCGCCGGATCAAGGTTGGCACCCGTCCAGAACAAACCGATTCTCAGCGTATTGCTTTCGGCACTGACGGGCGCTGTCGTCATCATCAAAGATGCGCACACAGCAAGGCCTGTCGCCATTTTTACAGCCGTATTTTTAAGTAAATAAGTATTTTTGAGCAGATCCATTGATCATTTCCTACGATTAAAAATTAAGAGATTGGCTGGCCATGACGGCTTGCTTTTGGTGCGGGTGATGTACTGTGCCCATGTAATATGGCGCATTTCCAAGCTGGTCAATAATATATTGACTAAAACGCTCAAGTAACTATTGGCGAGTAAACCTGTGTAATATAGAGACAAAATATCAACAATATGGAACGCAGCGGTGCTCATAAAACTTACAGCCATCAGCCGGATTTACCAGCGCAGCGGGACAAAGCAGATGTTTCATGCGCTTGATGCTGTGGATTTCAACCTTGCCAGCGGCGCGTGGGTTGGCGTGGTTGGTCAAAGCGGCTCGGGCAAAAGCACATTGGCGCGCATTCTGACCGGGCTTGAGACCCCCGATGCCGGTTCGCGCTATTTTCAGGGCAACGACATGGCGGGGTTCGATGCAACCCAGTGGCGTGATTTTCGCCAGAATGTGCAGATGGTGTTTCAGTCGCCGTTTTTGTCTTTTAGCCACCGCTTAAAAGTCGGTGTGCAAGTAATGGAGCCGCTGCTGAACTACCGCAAAATGAGGCATCGCGAGGCGGTGGAATACACCCGTGATCTGCTGGTTCAGGTCGGGCTTGAGGCCGGTTTTTTTGATCGCCACGCCCATCAGCTTAGTGGCGGTCAACTGCAACGCGCCGCCATCGCGCGTGCGCTTGCGGCCAAACCGTCCGTGATTATTTTTGACGAGGCAACCTCGGCACTGGACGTCACCACCCAGCGCCGGATTATTGATTTGTTGGCGCAACTAAAGCAAACCCATAATTTCGCGACTGTTTTCATCAGCCATGATATTGCCTTGGTGCAAAAAATAACGGAGCAAATATACGTGATGAAAGATGCAAAATTATGCGAGGTTTTTCGCAGTGCCGATCTGTTTGATCCGGGCCGTGATGCTTACACAAAACTGCTGGTCAAATCGGTGTTTGACATGAAGGCTGTGCAATGAAGGCGCTGATCGTAATTCTGACCCGGCAAAGTTATTGTCAGGTTGCGCATGCAGATGATGCTTTGTTAAAATCGGCTTTGCAGCAGCTGGATTGCCGCGTTGATATTGTGGCGTGGGATGACGGCGCCTATCCGTTTGAAGCTGCGGATTTGGCAATTGTCAGAAGCTGCTGGGATTTTCATTTCCGGGCCGATGAATATTTGCGCAAAATCAAAAACATCGCCGCGCGGGTGCCTTTGGTAAACCCTGTTAAATATATCGAAACCTATTGCAGCAAACGTTATCTGGCCAACCTTTCTGCGGCCGGTATCAGCATCGTTGCCACCGAATTTTGCCAAAATCTGGCACAAACATTGCAGGCTGCGGCAAATTTCAAAAGCAGGCAGGTTGTGTTGAAACCCGTGGTTAGCGCCAGTGGCGACAACACTTTTTGTTTGCAAAGAACCGACCACAAAGCGCTGGAACTGGCGGCGGCGCAAATTTTCAAGGTTTGCGATGAATTATTGGTGCAGCCCTTCATTGAAACCGTGCAAAGCCACGGCGAATTTTCATCGGTAATTATTGATGGTCATGTGTGTTTTACCATGCGCAAAACACCCGCCAAAGACGGTTTTCTGGTGCATGAACACCATGGCGGGCAATACAAAGAAACCACAATTTCGCAAGCCGATCAGGATTTTCTGGAGCAGATTTGCGCAATATTCCCCCAACCCCCGCTTTATATGCGGGTTGATTATCTGCACGGCGCTGACGGCTTTGCGCTGCTGCTTGAGCTGGAACTGAACGAGCCAAACCTGTATCTGCGCAAAAGCCCGCAAGTGCTAACGCATCTAAGTGTCCGGCTGGCCGAAATCGGACATGAAACACACCGGCGCAGGGCCGCTAAATGATCTATGCCCTGAAAGAATTTGCGCGCCTGCTGTTGCTGCTTTTTGTGGCGTCATTCCTGACATTTTCGCTGCTTTACGTTAGCCCGGGTGATGCGGCCGAGCTGATTTTGCTGGCCCATGACATGATTCCATCCCACGAGGCCCTTGCGGCAATCCGGCAAGAATACGGGCTGGATAAGCCGTTTTTGTTGCGCTACGTTGATTGGCTGATTGGCGTGATGCAGGGCGATTTTGGCTATTCCCACAGCGCCGGTCGCCCTGTTGGCGAAGAATTCATGCGCAAAATTCCACCCACCCTGATGCTGGCGACATTTTCAATCGCGATCATGCTGTTTTTCTCATTTCTGTTGGGCATTGTCGCGGCCATGCACAAAGGCAGGATCACCGATTATATCATCATGTTTTTTGCCTCATCCGTCATTGCGGTGCCGTCATTCTGGATGGGGCTGATGCTGATATTGCTGTTTGTGGTCCAGCTGGGCTGGTTTGAAATCACCAGAATGCACGAACCGCAAAACATGGTTTTGGCCGCAACCGCCTTGGCGCTGCCTTTGATTGGCCGCTACGCCAGCCTGATCCGCGCGGGCATTGTCGAGCAGCTTTCGCTGGATTATGCCAAAGGTGCCAAGGTGCGCGGCATTGCCCCGCTGACGATTTTTATGCGCCATCTTTTGCCCAACACCATCATCATCGTTTTGCCGCCGCTTGGCATCAGCATCGGTGCAATTTTGGGCGGCACCATCATCATCGAGGAGGTCTTTGCCATCCCCGGTTTGGGCCGCATGGTGCTGGACGCGATCAACCTGCGGGATTTTCCGCTGATCCAGTCTTTTGTAATGTTCATGACGGTAATTTACATCGGCATCGGGTTTGTGATTGATCAGATCTGCAAGGCCCTGGACCCCAGAATGCGTTTTGAAAGCGGTGCGAAATGAGGCGCGGCAAGAAAATAAAACTGCTCGTCATGCTGGTTTTGGCGGCGCTGGTTTTGCTGTTGTCGGTTCTGGCCCCGTATCTGGCGCCCAATGATCCGTTGAAATTGAATGTCACAAAAATGCTAATTCCGCCGGACGCCACTTTCCCGCTGGGCACCGATCACGTCGGGCGCTGCATTTATTCACGGCTGTTATACGGGGCGCGCGCCACGATTGGATCGGCAGTTTTGCTGCTGGTTATGATTGCGCTTATCGGTATATTTCTGGGCGGCATTGCCGGTTACCACGCCGGATTTATTGACCGGATGATCAGCCGTATCGGTGATCTGCTGCTGGCCTTTCCCGATGTTATTTTTGCCATTATTATCATCGGCATGTTGGGGGCGGGAATGGTCAATACCATGCTTGCGCTTGGCCTGATCTGGTGGGTGAAATACGCCAAACTGACCCGCATTTTAGTGCGCAAGGAAATCGGGCGCGAATATGTGCAGGCCGCAAGAATGGCCGGTGCCGGTGAAATACGGCTGTTTACGCATTATATCGCCCCAAATATTTTGCCCTTTATCATGGTGCAACTTTGCCTGAGCCTTGGCACAATCATCATTGCGCTGGCCGGATTTTCCTTTCTGGGGCTGGGGATTCAACCGCCGATGCCGGAATGGGGAAGCATGCTGAGCCAAGGCAGGGTTTACATCCAGACCGCCCCGCAAATGCTGATTTATCCGGGGATTTGCATATTTTTGGTGGTGCTGTTGTTCAATTCTCTGGGGGAAATGCTGCGCAGTGTGTTGAATTCGCAGGAATAGATGCTCGTATTTCCGGGCGTTCTTTTGCTTGACCATCCACAGTCTTTGAAATAAAGATCGCGAACCTTCTGGCGGGTATGGTGAAATGGTATCATACGAGTTTTCCAAACTTAAGGCGCGGGTTCGATTCCCGCTACCCGCTCCA
>CAYYXZ010000125.1:0-3344 GCA_964475715.1 uncultured Marinosulfonomonas sp.
TGAAAGCCCCACCCTGAAGGGCGGCTCGTAGTGCATTTTTGTCTGCACAATAAATAAACTGTCGCCATGCCCCATAATTGGAATTCTGTCTTCTATCTGGCTCATGGTTGCATCGGTTAAATCGTCAAATTCGCCAATCCCGTGTGACCATTGCAATAGGTGAACGCCATCGGCATCATTTGAAAAATCTTCGGTATCAAACTGCACCAGCGTAACGCGCAATGATGTGGGGTGGTTGCTGGAAACCAGAAAATCATACACCGATTTCAAGCCCGCGATGTAGCTGGCATCAATTGTCGGATGTTGGCGTGAAATCATATCGCTGACGGTATAGGCCGCTTTCAGATTTACGCTTTTTAGGCGAAAGGCATCAAAAAAGACGGTCATCGAAAGTAAAATCGCGGCCAGAACGGGAATTACGATAACGGCCTCGATGATAACCGTGCCGTCTTCGCGGCGGCCAAATTTGCGGATTTTATTGAATATTTTAAACACTATACTGTTCCTCATGACGGCTCGTTCACAAATGCCGAACTTGCAACCAGCGCATAGCCGCCCAATTCGTCACGGTGCAGTTGCATGCCCAGACGGGTGGTTGGGAACATGGGTTCAAACACCGCGCAGACACGCACCAGCATCAGTTCATGTTGGCCGCCCGGAATAAGCGTGACAACCGGGTCAAGCACCTCGGAGCGTTCTTTGCAAATTACATCAGAGCCAAGCGGGGCCCATGTGTTGGTGTCGATCGGGCGCATTTCAATTAAAATAGTGGTCATGCAATCAGGGATTATGCTGGCATTGTTGCAAATCCGGGTGCGTAATTCGTTTTGGGTCGGGTTGCTGATATTTCCCAGACGCAAATCGCGAACGGTCATATCAACGGCACGTTCCAGTGTGACTTGACGGACCATAAGCAGCCCGGTTTCAAAAGAGGCTAAAAACAGGACCATTATAACCGGAAACGCAATGACAAATTCGATCGTTGCATTCCCGTCGTCGTTCCCGTCGTCGTTCCCGTCGTCGTTCCCGTCGTGGTTGTGGGCGTTGCCACGGGCCATGCCACCTAGGCGAGCCCGCAACTTTTTTAACAAATGTTTCATTCGACCAGCCTCAGATTGCTTAGCTGGGCCGCGATTGATGAAAATGCGTCCGAGATTTCAAGACCGTCGACCCGAAAGAAATGAGCCGGCGTTGTGGCACAGGATTGCAATTTTGCGGCGTTATAATCTGAAATCTCAAAGCCGATTGTATATAGCAATACGTTGTTCTCTTTGGTAGCGGCGCAAATTCTGGCCATGTTCGTGTCTTTTGTGTGCCAATTCATGCTATGAAAGTGACCGGTCCAGTGATATTCGCTCCAATTGTCGCCCAGACCTGATGGGCCGTATAGATATCTGGAAACAAACCGCATGCTGAACAAATCCCACAATTCCGGGTAGGTTAGGCGTTTGGCGTTAATGCCGGGGCTTCTCTCCCAACGCGGGTTTCTAAACGTATCCCAATGAAAAGCCCACGAACCCGTCCAGTTCTGCCAACCTATAGCGCGATAAAACAGGCGCCGGTATTGTCTGGAACTACTGCGATCAGGATTGTAGACCCAAAATTTATGGCGATCGCCGTTTCTATAATAAGATCTGTTGCTGCTGTGGGGGGTATACCAGACATTGGAAAGACCTTCGGAAACATCGGGGTCCAGCATAAACTGTCTTGTGTTCACACCATCGGTCATTACGATCATGACTTTCAGGGTGTTTTGTTCGGTAAAGGCGTGCGGGCGGCCGCTAAATTTGGAGTCAATAACACCATCATCTATCAGTCTTTGTACCGGCACTTGGGCGCTGGGGTCTAGCAATGCAGCCCCCCATTTGATACCCAGTTCGGTCGAGGTCCAACCCGAGGCCACCAAGCCGTTAATATGGCCCTTTAACGTAGCAATGTTGTCGGTCAGAGGCAAAATCTGGCGGCCAGTTGATGTACCGTCACGTGCGGTGTCGGGTGTGCAAGTGCGATGCCTCCAGTTAAAGTTCAGTCCCTGTGCCCAATAACCTCGGGCAAAATGACCGGTGCGTTGCAGGGTGTTGCTGGCGAGTATTTCCGTTGTACCAAAATCGGCATTGGTAAAATTGACGCAATGCGAATAGTCATGCTCGTCGGTTGTGGTATATTGGTCAAGCAATGTTTGGCCCGCCGTGACCTGAGTTGAATAGGGCACAATCGAAATTGAGAACGTGTCGGAGTCATCGGGCAAATTCAGCAATAAAGTGTCCACAAATTCGTTTGCCGAATTTTGCAAATCCACCAGTCTTGTGTTGCCGGATGCAGATCGGGCACTCATCGAGCCGGACACATCCAGCACGAGTGAAATTTCCACTTTACTGATTTGGTCTCGGGCGACTGCTGAGGCGGGGGTTGCCAGGGTTTCAATGCCAAGCATATCAATGAAAAACGTATTGATAGTGGGTGATTGACCTGCGCCATACTGTGTGCTCACGCGACGGTAATTCAGGCCCTGCTGGATCACTGCAGTCGGGGTGAACTGGGCAATACCGGATTTTTCGAAATAATCATTAAAGATATTCTGGGCCACTTGCTGGGGTGATGTCCCGGGTAAAAAAGAGGTATTTTTCAGGCTTGCGGCCGCCAAAACGGCACGATCCTGTGTGTACTGGATTTTTGTGCGTTGGTGTTCGGCGCGCATCACATCGACAGCCAGACCACCGACCAACATCATCAAAGTAATAATTATCAGTGCAAAAGACAGAATTGCGCCATCCTCGCGGCGGCAAAAATGGCTTAGCCGCATTTTAAACGAAAGCGGCTCGCAGTTCTTTTCGCAGCTTTTGCGGGGCTGGTTTTTATTGTTGATGCCGCATGTTGCGGGGATACTCATAATATTGGTCATAACGGGTCTGCCCTTTGATTCCGGCATTAGAATAAAACACCTGAAAATAACGCGGTTGTACTCATGATTTTTTAACCAGAGTGCTGTGTTCAAATTGCGGCGGAAAAGGGTGGGAAAAAGGCAATATCGTGATTTTTATTATAAAAACCATGTGGTTTTGGTGTTATTGTTGCTGTTGCAAGCCCAGCCCCGTCTGATTGGCGTTATTGTTTTCAAAACCCGAAAAATGCTGTTTTGGAAAAATTAACCAAATTATTACCTGCCGCATCAAAAAAACGGGTGTGCAATTAACCAAAGGCCCCTAAGTTTGGCGGTATTGTAGGTGCGTGATTCTGTCGCACTCAAATATTGGAGCGTCGAATGTCCGCAAAAGTACCCGCAAAAATGTCTGCAAAAAAATCTGCAAAAAATGAGCCAAGTTTCCGTGAATCTGTTGATTTAA
>CAYYXZ010000125.1:3444-6020 GCA_964475715.1 uncultured Marinosulfonomonas sp.
TCTGCAAAAAAATCTGCAAAAAATGAGCCAAGTTTCCGTGAATCTGTTGATTTAATGTTCAGTCGCGCGGTTGCGTTGATGGATTTATCACCGGGTCTCGAGGAAAAAATCCGTGTGGTAAACGCGACTTATACGGTGCGATTCGGGGTGCGTTTGCGCGGTGAAATCAAAACATTCACCGGTTACCGCTCGGTTCATTCCGAACATATGGAGCCGGTCAAGGGCGGCATTCGTTACGCGATGAACGTTAATCAAGACGAGGTCGAGGCGCTGGGCGCGCTGATGACCTATAAATGCGCCTTGGTCGAGGCTCCGTTTGGCGGCTCCAAAGGCGGGCTTCGGATTGATCCGCTGCAATATGATGAAAAAGAGCTGGAAACCATCACCCGCCGGTTTGCCTATGAATTGGCCAAGCGCAATTTGATGCACCCCAGCCAGAACGTGCCGGCCCCCGATATGGGCACCGGCGAGCGCGAGATGGCCTGGATGGCCGATCAATACGCGCGCATGAACACCACCGACATCAACGCGCGGGCCTGTGTGACGGGCAAACCTGTGCATGCGGGCGGCATTGCCGGCAGAATCGAGGCCACGGGGCGCGGCGTGCAATATGGTTTGCGCGAATTTTTCCGCTACCCCGAGGATGTTGCCAAAGCAAATCTTGCGGGCAGTCTTGAGGGCAAAGAAATCATCGTGCAGGGCTTGGGTAATGTGGGTTATCACGCGGCCAAATTTCTAAGCGAAGAAGACGGTGCCAAAATTATCGGCATTATCGAGCGCGACGGCAGTCTTTATGATGCGAATGGTTTGGATGTTGAGGCCGTGCATGAATGGTTGGGCGAACATGGCGGGCTAACCGGTTATAAACACGCAGTTTTTGATGCTGACGGGCCCAAGATGCTTGAGGCGAAATGCGATATTTTAATCCCTGCGGCGCTTGAATCGGTGATCAATCTGACCAATGCCGAGCGCATCAAAGCGCCTTTGATTATCGAGGCGGCAAACGGGCCTGTAACGGCGGGGGCCGATGAGATTTTGCGTCAAAAAGGTGTTGTGATCATCCCGGATTTATACGCCAATGCGGGGGGTGTGACGGTGTCTTATTTTGAATGGGTCAAGAACCTTAGCCACATCCGTTTTGGCCGCATTGGCCGCCGGCACGAGGAATCTCGCCATCAGCTGCTGGTGGATGAGCTGGAGCGGCTGGACCGGTATCTGGACAATAAATGGTCGATGTCAAAGGATTTCAAAGAGAAATATTTGCGTGGTGCAGACGAGATTGCGCTGGTGCGTTCGGGGCTGGATGATACGATGCGCGGCGCTTATCAGGCCATGCGCCATGTCTGGAATTCGCGTGATGACGTTGAAGATTTGCGCACGGCCGCGTTTATTGTGGCGATCACGCGCGTGGCCAAATCATACGAGGCCAAGGGGCTGTAATTTGGCAGTTTGAGCTGTGTTGAAAACTACGATTTGAAAATATGCGGTGCTTGAAAACGGGTATCCGGGCGGTGGCGGGCAAAGATAACTTTAATGCGCGCCGCGCGGGGATATTTATGGAACAATAATGATGATAGCATCGCATATTCCCGATTCGAAAGTTTGATATGAGCCTGCCCGCCGGTTTTTTGGATGAATTGCGCACCCGCACCAGCTTGAGCCAAGTGGTGGGGCGAAAAGTGATGTGGGATGTGCGAAAATCCAATCAGGGCAAAGGCGATATGTGGGCGCCGTGTCCGTTTCATCAGGAAAAAACCGCCAGCTTTCATGTCGATGATCGCAAAGGTTTTTATTATTGTTTTGGCTGTCATGCCAAGGGTGATGCGATTTCGTTTGTGCGCGAGACCGAAAATGTCGGTTTTATGGAGGCCGTCGAGATTATCGCCCGCGAGGCTGGTATGCCAGTGCCAAAACAGGATCCGGCAGCGCAGGCCAAATCAGACCGGCGCACGCAGCTGGCCGAGGTAATGGAGCAGGCGGTGCAGTATTTCCGGCTGCAATTAAAGACGGCAAATGCGGCGTCCGCGCGCGATTATCTGGCCGGGCGCGGTTTAAATGAAGCGGTGCAGGATCGCTGGGAAATTGGCTTTGCGCCCGATGCCCGACAAGGTGTGTTCGCGCATTTGACCGGCAAAGGTGTGGCCCCTGATTTGGTGATAGATGCCGGATTGGCCGCAAAGCCTGATGATGGTCGCGCGCCGTATGATCGTTTTCGGGGCCGGATTATTTTTCCGATTCGCGATGCGCGGGGGCGGGCGATTGCGCTGGGTGGTCGGGCGATGGACCCAAATGCGCGGGCGAAATATTTGAATTCTCCGGAGACCGCGCTGTTTGACAAAGGGCGCAGTCTTTATAATCTGGGTCCGGCGCGACAGGCGGCGGGCAAGGGCGCGCCGTTGATTGTGGCCGAGGGTTACATGGATGTGATCGCGCTGAGTGAGGCCGGATTTGCCGCCTGTGTTGCGCCGCTTGGCACAGCGATTACCGAAAACCAGTTGCAGATGATGTGGCGGGTTTCAAGCGAGCCGGTGATCGCGCTGGATGGCGACACCGCCGGTTTGCGTGCGGCCATGCGT
>CAYYXZ010000126.1:0-1176 GCA_964475715.1 uncultured Marinosulfonomonas sp.
TAGCAGGGCGGCGAAATTATCACGGGCTGGGCGGGCTGATCTGCGCGCCCGCCACAGCAAGAAAGAAAAATATCATGGCATTACAACGTACATTTTCCATCATTAAACCCGACGCCACCAAACGCAATCTAACCGGCGCGATTGTTGCCAAATTCGAAGAAGCGGGCCTGCGCATTGTTGCCAGCAAACGCATCCAGTTGTCGCTGGCCCAAGCGCAAGAATTTTACGGGGTTCACAAAGAGCGCCCGTTCTTTGATGAGCTGTGCGAATTCATGATCTCCGAGCCGATCGTGGTGCAGGTTTTAGAGGGCGAAGACGCGATTGCCAAAAACCGTGAGATCATGGGCGCGACCAATCCGGCCGATGCCGATGCTGGCACAATCCGCAAGGAATTCGCGCTGTCACTGGGGGAAAATTCGGTGCACGGATCCGACGCGCCAGAAACCGCGGCCGCTGAAATTGCTTACTTCTTCGCAGGGCTTGAGTTGGTCGGTTAATTCCGCCGCTCAATAACTCCGATTCTGTCCAATATTTCATCAAAGGCCGCTTCCAGATCCGAGCGGCCTTTGTTTTGCGCATCAGCCTTTATTGCATCAAAGCGTTTTCGCAGCGCCTGTTTTTCGGCACCCTGACAATCATTCCAGGGGCGCCCCTGCAGGCCCATAACCATGGAATAATATCCGATGAAATGGGGGTTTTTGCCCGATTGCAGCAATTTCAAATAGGCCGCATCCGCCCCAAACCCGCGCAATTTTGTCGCCGTATCAATTCCGGCGCGCGCGTAAGCTGCATCAGAGTCAGGGCCAAGATTTCGGATCGAAGAAACAGGATCAGACATGGCCAAAGCCTATCTGAAAAGCCGCCGAAATGAAACCGTGGATTAAATGCTGGCCCAATCGGTGATCACGAAGGGGGGTGTTTGCGGATTTTGCCCCGGATTGGGTTCTTTGCTTTCCAGTCGCGTTGAGACATAGCCGATTTTGCGCGGGGGCTGTTCGTCGGCTGTTTCTTCGGGCTTAATGATTGGTTGTTGTGCCATGTTTTCGCTCCAGATTTTTGCCATGATGTGGCGTGCCTAAAATATTGTTTTGCGCACCTCGTTTAGCGGGCGGCGTAAATTCAGGCCAACACGCCAGCGTGGCAATTTGTTGAAAGAAATAAGGCAAGAATGTGGCG
>CAYYXZ010000126.1:1276-3132 GCA_964475715.1 uncultured Marinosulfonomonas sp.
GTTTTGTTAAACCCCCAGGCGCTGGGGCTTGAGGCCTGTTTTTTTGTGCTGGTGCGCACCAGCGAGCATGATGCAGATTGGCAGGCACAGTTTTTACGCGTCCTGCAAAGCCGCCCCGAGGTTTTAGAGGCGCACCGGCTGGCGGGCGAGATTGACTATATTTTAAAGGTGCGGGTGAAAAACGCCAAAGCTTATGATGTGTTTTATCAGGCCCTGATTGCCGAGGTGAAAATTTTCAATGTCACGGCTTTGTTGTCGATGGAGGAAATCAAATCGACCACAATTCTGCCGGTGAATACAGATTAGGCGCCGGCGTGCAGCTTTAACATTTTCAAGGCATGTTTGGTCGCCGCAACGCGAACTTTATCGCGCCCGATCGGGCCAAATTCGACGGTTTCGGCCACACAATCCTGCCCCGCCACGGCGATTGCAAAACACACCCGCCCCTCGGGTTTGTGGCCGGATGCGCCCGGACCTGCGATGCCGGTGATTGCAACCGCCAGATCGGCGTTTGAGTGCGCCAAAGCTCCGTTTGCCATTTCGGTGGCCACCTGTTCGGATACGGCCCCGTGCGCGTTCAGGGTTTGGCCGCAAACCCCCAGAATTTCGCGTTTGGCGGCATTGGAATAGCTGACAAATCCGCGCTCGAACACATCCGATGATCCGGCCAGATCGGTCAGGGCGACGGCCAGCATACCGCCCGTGCAACTTTCGGCGCAAGCAATTTTAAGGCCCCGCGCCCGACAGGCGGCCAAAACATCGGCAACAAGGCCGCTCACATCAAAACCATGTGGCTAAAGGCCGCCGCAGCCGTGAGCAAAACGGCCGCCATCACACCGGCGATCACATCGTCAAACATCACACCAAAGGCGGTTTCTTTTCGGTCTGCCCAGCCCACCGGCCCGGGTTTCCAGATATCAAACAGCCGAAACAGCAAAAACGCGGCGATCCAGCCCGGATAGGGAAACAGCCACGGATCTTGGCCGGCAAACCAAAGCCCGCCCGAAAGCGGCAATAACGCGATCCACTGGCCGGCAACCTCGTCGATGACAATTTCGCTGGGGTCGTGATTTTCCTGGCCGCGGGTTTGCGCAGCTGTGGCCCACCAGCCGATGAAAAACACCGCGATCGTGGCACTTAAAAGCGCCGGAAATCCGCCCGCCACATGGATCAGATAAGCCGCAGCAATTGCGGCGGCCGAACCCCAAGTTCCGGGGGCGGGCCGCATCAGGCCGACATAGAAAAATGTGGCGATCAGTTTGCTCATGTTTTCAGCAAAGTCACGGTGGCCAGCGCCGCGATGCCTTCGCCGCGACCGGTAAAACCCAGCTGCTCGGAGGTGGTGGCCTTGACGCTGATCCGGCCCTGATCCAGCCCCATAATCCGCGCCATTTCAACACGCATCGCGGCGGCGTGGGGGCCGATTTTAGGGAATTCGCAAATCAGGGTGCAATCGGCGTTTGAAATTTTAAACCCGTGTTCTGTGGCCAGCGCCACGGCATGCGTCAGAAACATATCCGAGGCAGCGCCTTTCCATTTGTCATCCGAGGGCGGGAAATGCTGGCCGATATCGCCCATGGCCAGCGCGCCGTAAATTGCATCCGTGACGGCGTGCATACCGACATCGGCGTCAGAATGCCCCAGAAGCGCTTGATTATGCGGGATTTTCACACCGCATAGCATCACATGGTCGCCCGCGCAAAACCGGTGCACATCAAAACCGTTGCCCAACCGTATGTCCATTTTCTGCTCCATAAATTGTTCGGCCCGCGCAAAATCATCGGCGTGGGTGATTTTCAGATTGGCCTCGTCACCCGCCACAATCGCCACATCTAAACCGCAGGCCAGCGCCACCT
>CAYYXZ010000126.1:3153-5936 GCA_964475715.1 uncultured Marinosulfonomonas sp.
ACATCATCGGCCGCAGCGCCTTTGTGGCTGCGGTGCGCGGCGGCGATTTCGGGCAGGCGAAAGCCTTGCGGTGTCTGGGCGCGAAACAGCCCGTCACGGCAATGGGGCGCAACCACGCGCGCATCGGCACCGCGCCACAAAGCATCCGTTACAACCAATGCGGGGGCCGCTCCGGCGTGGGTTCTCAGTGCGGCTAAAACATCCGAAATAATCCGCGCGCTGACCAAAGGGCGGGCCGCGTCATGGATCAGAACGTTGTCGATATTTTCAGCCTGCGCCGCTGCCAGACCAGCCTGAACCGAGGCACTGCGGCTATCGCCACCATCCACGGTGCTAATTTTTTTGGCGCTAAAATCAGGCAACGAAACCAGAGCGGCCAAAAGCTTAGTATCGGCGGGGTTTCGCACCACGATAATTCGGTCAATCTGGCTGTGGTTTGCAAAGGCATCAATCGTGCGGGCCAGCACGGCGCGCCCCTTTAAGGGCTGGAATTGTTTGGGAATATCCCCTCCGGCGCGAATGCCGCGCCCTGCGGCGACGATGATGGCGGCTGTTGTTGTCATGGCTTTGGTTTATGGTTTTGCGCCCGCGCTGGCAATGTCAAGTTTGGCGCTTGCGGCTTTTGATTGCTTTTTGCCTGTGCCACAGGTTAAAACGGAGCCATCGCACAAGGATTAGGCATTTGATTATAAAACTGGCAGATACGCAGCTGACTCCGCCGGTTTTTCTGGCCCCGCTGGCCGGGATTACCGATTTGCCCTTTCGCCGGCTGGTTGGCAGTTTTGGCGCGGGGTTGGTGGTGAGCGAAATGGTGGCCAGCCACGATATGATCGCGGGCAAACCGGGGGTGCTTGAGCGCGCCGAGCTGGGTTTAAACGAGACCAACACGGCCGTGCAGCTGTCGGGCCGCGAGGCAAAACCAATGGCCGAGGCTGCGAAAATGGTGGCGGCAAATGGCGCGCGGATTATTGACATAAACATGGGTTGCCCCGCCAAAAAAGTGGTAAACGGCTACTCGGGTTCGGCCCTGATGCGCGATCTGGACCACGCTTTGCGCCTGATTGATGCGGTGGTGGCTGCGGTTGATCTGCCGGTGACGCTTAAATGTCGTCTGGGCTGGGATCAGAACAGTTTAAATGCCGCCGATCTGGCCAAACGGGCCGAAAATGCGGGCGTGCGGATGATTACGGTTCACGGGCGCACGCGGTGTGATTTTTACAAGGGGCGGGCCGATTGGGATGCAATCGGGCAAGTCAAACATGCGGTGAATGTGCCGGTGATTGCCAATGGCGATATTATTGACGCGGCGGCGGCGCAGCGGGCGCTAAAGCTGTCGGGGGCTGACGGGGTTATGGTGGGGCGCGGCGCGCAAGGTGCGCCTTGGCGGTTGGCCCAGATTGCGGCGCAAATTTATGGCACGCCTGCGCCCGATATCCCCAAGGGGGCGGCGTTGGTGGAAATGGTTTGCGCACATTACGAGGCGATGCTTTCGTTTTACGGTGCCGATCTTGGCCGCAAGGTCGCGCGCAAACATCTGGGTTGGTATATGGACACGGCCGCCACGCCGCGCCATTTGCGAAAACCGGTGCTGACAGAAAACGATCCGGCCAGCGTTTTGCGCCTGTTGGTGGAGGCGTTGTCAGGCCAAAGGCTGGCGGCATGAATTTTGACAGCCTGTGGAATGCGCTGCCGATGCCGGCGTTTTTAATTGATGGCGACAACCGGATTTCGGCGGTAAATTCGGCGGGCGAAGGCTTTGTTGTGGCCTCGTCCAAATCGCTGACCGGCAAGCGTTGCATTGATAAAATAACCACGGGTGCCGCGCTTGAGGAAATGTTTGCAAGGGTGCGCGCCAGCAACAGCCCGCTGTCGATCAATGACGTTAAGGCCGGGCCAATCAGCCAAACGGGGGTGCGCTGCAACATCCAGATCACGCCGGTATCGCTGCATCAGCCGTTTAATCAGCCGCTGCTTTTACTGCTGTTTTCGCCGCGTGACGGGCGCAAGCAAATTAAGCGCGCAAGCTCGGCCAAATCGGTTATCGGCATGGCTGAAATGCTGGCGCATGAAATTAAAAACCCGCTGGCGGGCATTACCGGTGCGGCACAGCTTTTGGCGATGAACCTGCCAAAAGCCGATCTGGAAATGACAGATCTGATTGTAGCCGAGGTGCGCCGCGTGGTCAGTTTGCTGGATCAGGTTGAGCAGTTTGGCAACCTTAGCCCGCCCGATTGCAAGGCGGTAAATATCCACGATGTGCTGGATCGGGCCCGTAAATCGGCCGCTTTGGGTTTTGCTGCCCACATGCAAATCGATCTGGATTATGATCCGTCCTTGCCCGATACTTGGGCCGATGCGGACCAGCTGATTCAGGTGGTGCTGAACCTGTTGAAAAATGCCGCACAAGTGGCGGATAAAACCGGCGGTAAAATTATTATTCGCAGCGCATTTGATAACAGTATGCGTTTGCGCCGCGCTGATGGGCCGGCAAAGCCCTTGCCTATTTTGCTGGAAATCATCGACGACGGCCCCGGGATTCCCGCTGAAATTGCCAGCGATATATTTGCGCCTTTTGTTTCGGGGCGCGAGAATGGCACCGGTTTGGGGCTGGCGCTGGTGTCAAAAATTATTGCCGATCATCAGGGCTGGATCGGCGTTGATTCAAAGCCCGGGCGCACGGCATTTCAAATTTATTTGCCCAAAATCTCCGCCCCTAAAAGGAGACCTTAAATGGATGGAACAGTTCTGATCGCTGATGATGACCGCACGATCCGCACGGTTTT
>CAYYXZ010000127.1:0-5850 GCA_964475715.1 uncultured Marinosulfonomonas sp.
TGGCGAGCGTTTCATCGGTGGGCTGAACGACGCCCGCATGACGGGACCACATGGCAAAACCGCCCTGAAAACCCGCGGGGCGCGGCCGCTGTCGCAATGCTTGATGCTCAGCACTTTTCCAGCAATCGGCACGCCTGACGAGCGCGCGGCGTTTGATGCGGTGCGCGATACTGTGCAGCTGACCCGTTTTGGCACGGATTGTTACGGCTATGCCTTATTGGCGGCGGGCCAGGTTGATTTGGTGATCGAGGCCGGATTACAACCCTATGACGTGCAGGCCCCGATTGCGGTGGTGCAGGCCGCTGGCGGAATTATCACCGACTGGAATGGCCAACCGGCGCATGAAGGCGGGCGTGTTTTGGCGGCTGCCAATGTTGATGTTCATGCGGCCGCAATTGAGGTTTTGCAAAAATCACTGAATAGCCAAACTGAACGCCAAACGCTTAAATAATGGCTTCAAACAGCGCTTTGGTGTTGGCCGTGGTCATTTTAACCGGATTTCCGCCCGTGCTGGGATCTTTCAGCGCCACCGCGCATAATTCGTCAATCCGGTCAGATCCAACGCCCATCTCCGATAATTTACGCGGGATTTTCATCGAATCGTTAAAATCCTGCACAAAATCGCAAAAGCCTGCAAAGCCGCCTTTGATCCCCAAATAAGCGGCCGCCGCATCAAACCGCGCGGCAATCACCGGTGCGTTCATTTGCAAAACCGCCGGCATACAAACGGCGTTGGTGGTGCCGTGATGGGTGTTGTAAACCGCGCCAATCGGGTGGCTAAGCGCGTGAATTGCGCCCAGACCTTTTTGAAACGCCGTCGCCCCCATGGCCGCCGCCGACATCATATGGGCGCGGGCCTCGATGTCGGTCCCGTCTTGGTAGGCGCGCGGTAAATATTGCTTAACCAAACGCATGCCTTCCAGCGCAATGCCCTGTGACATCGGGTGATAATGCGGGCTTGAGTAGGCCTCGACACAATGGGCAAAAGCATCCAGACCGGTGCCCGCCGTAAAGAATTGCGGCATGCCAATGGTCAATTCCGGATCACAAATCACCACCGAAGGCAGCACTTTGGGATGGAATATAATCTTTTTCACATGGGTTACACTGTCGGTAATCACCGAGGCACGGCCAACTTCAGAGCCGGTTCCCGCCGTTGTCGGCACCGCAATAATCGGTGCGATTGCGTCGGCATTTGCACGGCTCCACCAATCGTCAATATCCTCGAAATCCCAAATCGGGCGGTTTTGGCCGGCCATAAAAGCCACCATTTTGCCCAAATCAAGGCCCGATCCGCCGCCAAAAGCAATCACTCCGTCATGGCCGCCAGCCTGATAGGCCGCAACGCCTGCGGCCAGATTTAGCTCATCTGGATTTGGATCAACCTCGCTAAACATCGCGCGGCCCAAACCGGCGGCGTCCAGAATATCCAGCGTATTTTGGGTAATCGGCAGGTTTGCCAGCCCCTTGTCTGTGACCAAAAGCGGGTTTTTCATGCCGGTTGCCACGCAAGATTCAGCGATTTCCGAAATGCGTCCGGCCCCGAATTTCATTGTGGTCGGATAGGACCAATTTCCAGACAAGTTCATGTTATTAAACCTTTTTTAGATGATACGATTTTGGACGCGTCAGGTTTTGATACCCAATTTCAGACAAGCCGCCACCGCGTCCGGTATTTTTGCAGCCGCTCCAGCACAGCGCCGGATCAACATAATCAGCGCGGTTCATAAACACCGTGCCGGTTTGTAGTTGTGCCCCAATTTTTTGGGCGCGATCAATGTCGCGGCACCAAAGCGAAGCCGTCAGCCCAAATTCACTGTCATTCATCAGCCTAATCGCTTCGGCATCATCCTTGACTTTCATAATGCCAACCGCCGGCCCAAAAGTTTCATCACGCATCAGGCGCATGGAATGGTTAACATCCACCAGAATCTGCGGCATCAGATAGGCACCGCCATCATCTTGGGGGAACCTCGCCGGATCAATCAACGGGGTCGCGCCCGCCGCAATCGCCTCGCTGACTTGATCACGAACCTCTTTGGCAAACCGCACATGCGCCATCGGGCCAAGCGTGGTTTGTTGCGCCAACGGATCACCCAGTTTATAGCCGTTCACAATCGCCACGGCTTTTTCAACAAAGGCATCAAACAGGCTTTCGATCACATAAATCCGCTCGATCCCGCAGCAACACTGCCCCGAATTAAACATTGCCCCGTCAATCAGGGTCTCGACAGCCGCGTCCAGATCGGCATCCTGCATCACATAACCCGGATCCTTGCCGCCCAATTCCAGCCCGATTCCGGTGAATGTGCCGGCTGCGGCGCGCTCGATTGCCTTGCCGCCGCCAACCGATCCGGTGAAATTGACAAAGCCGAATGATTTGGCCGCAATCAGCGCCGATGTGGTGTCATGGCTTAAAAATACATTTTGAAAAACGTCCTTTGGCACGCCGGCCGCGTGAAATGCTTGCGCCATCCGCTCGCCCGCTAACGGGGTTTGGCTGGCGTGTTTCAACATCACCGCATTGCCGGCAATCAGCGCCGGTGCCACCGTGTTAATGGCCGTCATAAAAGGATAATTCCACGGCGCAATCACCAAAATCAGCCCGAAAGCCTCGCGGGCGATGTAGCGTTTGAACTGCGCAGAGTCTTCAACCATCACCGGCGCCAGCGCGTCCTTGGCGATTTTGGCCATGTAGGACGCACGTTGGTTAACGCCGCTAAATTCGCCGCCGTAACGCACCGGACGGCCCATTTGACGGGCCAGTTCCGGCACGATCTCATCGTTCATTTCGCCAAGTTTGGCAACGCCTGCCATCACCAGATTAATACGCTCGGCCAGCGGGCGCGCGGCCCATTCATTTTGGGCGGCATTGGCGCGAGCAACGGCGGCGTTGGCCTGATCCATGCTTAAAAACGGACGCTCGACGAAAACTGATCCGTCAATCGGCGAGATACATTTTAGGGTGTTTGTCATTGTTCAGGCTCTTTCAAATCCACGGGCTATTTCATAATCGGTGACCACACGGTCAAACTCTTCCTGCTCCCAACTTGCCGCGCGCACATAATGCGTGACCACATCATCGCCAAGGGCCTCGCGCAGCATTTGCGAGCCTTTCAGCGCATCGCCCGCATCGCGCAGGTTGGCCGGAATGCTATCAGCAGATTTATCGGCATAGGCATCGCCCGTCAGCGGCGCGCCCAGTTTCAGCTGCTCTTTGATCCCGGCCATTCCGGCGGCCAATTGGGCGGCCATCGCCAAATACGGGTTCATATCCGAGCCACCAATGCGGCATTCCACCCGCACCGATTTGGTGTTTTCAGCGCAAAGCCGAAAGCCTGCGGTGCGATTATCAATCGACCAAGCGGTGCCGGTGGGGGCAAAGCTGCCCTTTTGAAAACGCTTGTAGCTGTTGATGTAGGGGGCCAGAAAATAGGTGTAATCGGGCGCGTATTTGATCAGGCCGGCGATATATTGGCGCATCAAATCCGACATGCCGTGGGGTTTATCAACGTCATAAAATAGCGATGTGTCGTCTTTCCACAGGCTTTGATGCACATGCGACGAGCTGCCAACTTTGTCGGCGTGCCATTTGGGCAAAAACGTCACAGCGTGGCCGGCAGCCCAGGCAATTTCCTTGATCGCGTGTTTGGCAATCGAGTGGTTATCGGCGCAATCCATCGGCGCGCCATATTTGATATTCAGCTCCTCTTGCCCGGCCTCGGCCTCGCCTTTTGAGCCTTCAACGGGCACACCGGCTGCGCGCAAATGATTGCGGATCGGGCGCATGATGTGCTCTTCTTTGGTGGTTTGCAGGATGTGGTAATCTTCATTATAGGCGCTGATCGGTTGCAGGTTTTGAAAGCCGTCAGCGCGGATTTCATCGAATGATTTTGCAAACAGGAAAAACTCCAGCTCGGTGGCCATCATTGCGCTCATGCCCAAATCGGCCAACCGGTTCAGCTGGCGTTTTAGCACCGCGCGGGGGGAGTGGCTGATTTCATTTCCGTGATGATCCAGCACATCGCACAGCACCATGGCGGTGCCTTGCAGCCACGGGACGGGGCGCAAAGTTTCCAGATCGGGCTGCATCACATAATCGCCGTAACCGCTTTGCCAACTAGTGGAGGCATAGCCATCGGGCGTCGCCATTTCCAGATCGGTGGCCAGCAAATAATTGCAACAATGGGTTTCTTTATAGCCGCCATCGATAAAAAATTGCGCCACGATGCGCTTGCCCATAAGGCGGCCCTGCATATCGACCATGACAACCAGAATCGTGTCAACGGCACCTTCGGCCACCTGTTTTTTCAGGGTTTCAAATGTAAGGGGCGCTGCCATGGTTTTTTCCAATCCTCAGTGTCGATAAATGGTTTTCAAATCAAACCGGGTGCTGCGTTATCTTTAGCTGCTGCAATTTTGAGCGCCAGCAATTTCCATGATTTGATCGAAATATTTTCTTGCTCGATATTATGTGCGCAGTCGCACAGATGGGGGTCGTCATGTGTTTTCGGTGCGCTATCTTGCAGGCATGAATCGGTTTAGGCTTGCGCCACCCAGTTAATAAAAAGGCCTGCCATGAGACGCCCAATCGTTGGAATTATCGCAAACCACTACATAATCGGGGATGATTATCCTGCGTTTGCCAGCGGAAAAATGAATGCCGAGGCGATTGGAAATGTGGCCAATTGCGTGCCTTTGATGATCCCGGCGGATCCGAATTTTGTAACGGTTGACGAGCTGTTACAAACCTGTGACGGCTTTTTGTTTACGGGTGGGCGCCCCAATGTTCATCCATCGCAATACGGCGAAAAAGCAACAAAATCCCATGGTGATTTTGATCGTTGTCGTGATGATCTTACCCTGCCGCTAATCCGGGCCTGTGTCGATCGTGGTCAGCCGTTTTTTGCAATTTGCCGTGGTTTTCAAGAACTTAACGTGGCGATGGGCGGCACGCTTTATCCTGAAATCCGTGATCTTAAGGGGCGGATGAACCACCGGATGCCGCCCGATGGTACGCTTGAAGAAAAATTTGCTCTGCGCCATTGCGTGCATTTTAACAAAGACGGGGTGTTTGGAAATATAGTTGGAAAACAAGAGGTTATGACCAATACATTGCACGGGCAAGGCATTAAATGTGCCGGTTCGCGTATTGTGATTGACGGGATCGCCGATGACGGCACGCCAGAAGCCGCCTATGTAAAAGACGCCAAAGGTTTCACCTTGGCTGTGCAGTGGCATCCGGAATATAATGCGGCGGCTGACCCGGTTTCGCGCCCGTTGTTTGAGCGATTTGGCGATGCTGTGCGTGAATGGGTGGAAAAAACCGGGTAGCAAACGCCGCTGGTTTTTTCGAGGAAACTATTGGCCGGTAGGCAAAGGTAATGTATAGGTTTAGCTTATGAAAAAACTTGTGAGAAAACTTGAAATCCCGCCGCTTTGGCTTGGTGCTTTTATCGTCAATGCCTGGTGGTTGTCAGCGAATTATACGATGGGGCTGAGTTTTGGCCCGGTCTGGGCTGATCTGCTGGGCGGTTTGTTGATTGGCGGCGGTTTGTTGATAATTCTGATGGCGGCCGTTGAGTTTTACCGTTCCAAAACCACGCTGATGCCCCGCTCTGAAAGCAGCAGTTTTGTGCAATCGGGCATTTATAAACGCAGCCGAAATCCGATTTATCTGGGCGATGCCATGGTGCTGGCCGGTCTGATTCTGTATTGGGATGCCGTGCTGGCGCTGCCGTTAATTCCGCTGTTCGTCTGGATTATCGAAAAACGGTTTATTTACGGCGAAGAAAAACACCTGCGGATCAAATATCGTGCCGCGTGGGGTGCCTATGAGCGCAAAGTGCG
>CAYYXZ010000128.1:0-5834 GCA_964475715.1 uncultured Marinosulfonomonas sp.
AATGGCGAGCGCAAGATTTTAGTGCCCGCCGGTGGCAAGCTGTTGCAAACATTGGCAGAAAATAAACTGTTCGTGCCCTCGGCCTGTGGCGGCGGCGGCAC
Organism: uncultured Marinosulfonomonas sp.; assembly: GCA_964475715.1. Lineage (GTDB taxonomy): Bacteria > Pseudomonadota > Alphaproteobacteria > Rhodobacterales > Rhodobacteraceae > Profundibacter. The sequence continues at coordinate 102 of CAYYXZ010000128.1, forward strand.
TTGTGCGCAGTGCAAAGTTAAGGTGCATTCCGGCGGCGGTTCTATTTTGGCCACCGAAAGCGGCTTTATCACCAAACGCGAAGCCACCGAGGGTGACCGTTTGTCGTGTCAGGTGGCGGTCAAGGCCGACATGGAGGTCGAGCTGCCCGAAGAAGTATTCGGGGTGAAAAAGTGGAAATGCAAGGTGCGCTCCAACCACAATGTTGCCACCTTCATCAAGGAATTCATCGTCGAGCTTCCCGAGGGTGAAGACGTGGATTTTCGCGCCGGCGGCTATATTCAGATCGAGGCCCCCGAACATGTCGTGAAATACAAGGATTTCGATATCGAGGAAGAATATCGCGGCGATTGGGATAAATTCAAGCAGTGGGATTATGTTTCCAAGGTGGAAGAGCCGGTCGAGCGTGCTTACTCTATGGCCAATTATCCGGATGAAAAAGGCATGGTGATGCTGAATATCCGCATCGCCAGCCCGCCTCCGGGCAGCGTGGGAATTCCGCCCGGTCAAATGTCATCCTATCTTTTCAGCCTGAAACCGGGCGATGAGGTTACCATTTCCGGCCCCTACGGCGATTTCTTTGCCCGCGATACCGACAAGGAAATGGTGTTTATCGGCGGTGGTGCCGGCATGGCGCCGATGCGCTCGCATATTTTTGATTTGCTGAAACGGATCAAGACCAAACGCAAGATCACATTCTGGTATGGTGCACGCTCAAAACGCGAGATTTTCTATGCCGATGAATTTGACGCGCTGGCGGCTGAAAACCCGAATTTCACTTGGCATGTTGCGCTTTCGGATGCGCTGGCCGAGGATAACTGGGAAGGCTACACCGGCTTTATCCATAATGTGATCCGCGAAGAAATGCTGGAAAAACACGCAGCACCTGAGGATTGCGAATATTACATGTGTGGTCCGCCCATCATGAATACATCGGTTGATGCGATGCTGCTCGACATGGGGGTAGATCCCGAAGACATCATGCTGGACGATTTCGGCGAGTAAAACGGGCACCATCTTTGCGTGATTATTCTGAGTGCTGTTTTGTGAGCAGGACGATAGTTTACGCGTGGATGTCCTCTAAAGCGGAATATTTCCAAATTAGACGCATTCTGCTGTAAACTGAATACTATACGCACTGAATACTATACGCATGGTGTTATTCTTGCTAGACTATCCTGTGTTGCCCAGCGGGTTGCGCTTATTTTGCGCTGTGCCGTTAGACAAAAATAAGACTTTAGGTCTTTAAAGCAAAAATGGCTAAATAATAATGAGGGCGATCGTAATGATTGCCCCGCAATTCTCCGGGAGGGAGAAGATAAATGACCAAAACCAATTCGAACTTTAATCGCCGTTCATTTCTGAAATCAGGCACGGTTGCAGGCGCCGCAGCTTTGGCGACCCCTGCGCTGGTTTCCCAAGCGCTTGCCTCGTCGGGCGAAATGACATTGATGGACTGGTCCGATTACTGGCCGGATGAGGCGCTGGACAGGTTCAAATCAGAAACTGGCATTAAGGTGAATTACATCGGTATTGGCTCGAATGAAGAGCTGATCAACAAGATGAAAGCATCCGGCGGCTCTGGTGCTGATTTGATCGGCCCGACCAACAACCGCTCTTTGCAGTGGGGCCCGCTGGAATTGCTGCAACCCTTTGATATGAGCCGGATAAACATCGAGGCTGCCAACCCTGCGATGGCCAAAATCGGCCCTGACGCGTGGGATTTTGGCGGCAAAGGCAACACCTGGATCCCGCATATCTGGGGCACCGAGGGCATGGGCTGGCGCACGGATTTGTGGCTGCCTGAATCGTCTGATGGCGTGCCTTCTTATGGTGAAATCTGGTCTGACGCCAATGCTGGCAAAACCATGATCCGGGCGCATTCCGGTATGCTTTGCGCGGGCCTTTACATGGAGGCATCCGGTGTAATGGATCCGGGATCCGTTTGGGCGGCCTATGAATCCGAGGAAAACATGCGCAAAACTTGGGGCATGATTACCGATTGGTGTGTGGCGCGCAAAGGCAATCTGAAACTGATCTGGAATGATTCCGACAGCCAGAAAAACGGCTTTTTGAACGATGGTGTTATTGTTGGCCAAACTTGGGATGGCCCACCGCTGGCGCTGAAAACTGCAGGCGAGCCTGTGACTTATCAGGCCCCTGCCGAGGGTGCGATGGCGTGGGTTGATGGTTTGGCCATGCCCAAGGGTGCCAAAAATATCGATCAGGCTTACGAGTTGATCAAATTTGCCTATAATCCTGAAAATGCGGGCAGATCGATTGACAAGCATGGTTATAATTCGCCTATTCTGGGTGCGGATGCCTTTGCTGGCGAAAATTATGCCAAAAACTTTGCCGAGGCCTATCCGGGTAATGCGTTGGCAAATCTGAACGCATGGCCTGCCGAGGCACCTTGGTATGCCGATGTTCGCACTGAGTTTGTAAACAGATTCCAAAGCGCTTGATTTAGCAAGAAAACCTGTATCCGGCCGCATGGTTTGTGGCCGGATATTTTTTGGCGTGCCTAAATTTCAAAAGCCCGTTTTAGAGGTTTTGAAAATAAAACAGGGAGAAACCAGATGAGTTCTGGTGTTGCGGTTGATCTGGAAAATCTCTGGATCAAATTCGGGGATTTTGTCGCGGTTCGCGACGCAAGTGTTCACATTAATGGTGGTGATTTCTTTTCCTTCCTTGGCCCGTCTGGCTGTGGCAAAACCACGATCCTGCGCGCGGTTTCCGGGTTTCTTGAGCCCAGCGACGGGCGGATTTTAATCGGCGGAAATGACATGGCCGGCATCGGGCCAAACAAGCGGCCCACCGCGCTAATTTTTCAAAACCTTGCGCTGTTTCCGCTGATGAAAGTCTGGGAAAATATTGCTTTTTCAATGGAAGTCACCGGTGCAAGTGCTGCCCAGCGGCGCAAGCGGGCCGACGAGCTTTTAGACATGATCGCGCTGGAGGGCCAAGGTGATAAACTGCCCAGCGAACTTTCTGGCGGGCAAAAACAACGGGTGGCGATTGCGCGCGCGCTTTGTGCGAACCCGGATGTTTTACTGTTGGATGAGCCGCTGTCGGCGCTTGATTTGAAGCTGCGCCAACACATGCGCACCGAATTGCGCGAAATCCAGCAGCGGGTTGGAATTACGTTTATTTACATCACCCACGATCAGGGCGAGGCGTTGACCATGTCCGATAATGTGGCGGTGATGCGCGCCGGTATGATCGAGCAGATCGACACCGGACACAATATTTATGACAGCCCGTCAACTGCGTTTGTGGCCTCGTTTGTCGGTGAAAATAACGTGTTTCGCGGCAAAATTAAGGAAATCAAGGGCGAACAGGCGCTGATTAGCACCAACCGTTCCGGTGATTTGTTGGCACGGATTACGCCAGAGCAGATTGGAAAACTGGCGGTGGGCGATGCTGCGATGATGTTCATTCGCCCCGAAGCGCTGGAGCTGGGCGCGGCCAAGCCCGACTCGAAAACCACGGTCACCGCGCGGGTGATAAACGAGGAATTCGAGGGCAATTCATTTAGTGTTTTCCTGAAAGGTGCGGGCGGCAAGCTGTTGAAAATGTCGGCGCCAAATCTGGGGCAGGACAATATTGCCGAGAAAAACCAGGAGTTGTCACTGCATTACGATGCGGGCAACGCTGTGGTGATGCCCGCTGGCGAATTGGCCTCGGAGTAGGGCCGAAACGCATGAAAAAGAAAATGATCTTTTCGGAGTATTTCAGAAATAACGGCGTCTTGATGGGCGGTGTGATGTTTGCTCTGGTGGCGTTTTGGCTGATCTTTTTGGTGATACTGCCGCAGCTTTCGATGCTGGATTTTTCCTTTCGCTACAACCTGCCCCCGGCCGAGCAAGGCGGGCCAAAAGATGTTTACACTTTAAGCAATTACCGGTTTTTGATTTATGGATCAGACGCCACGCAGCAGACTTTTAACACCGTCGATCTGATGGTGTTTGTGCGCACGATTGTTGCGGCGATTATGGTGACGATTTTCAATATCTTCTTCTGCTATCCGCTGGCGTATTTTCTGGCTCAATCCAAAGGCTCGGGCTTTGTGCGCCTGTTGGTTGTGCTGCTGATTATCCCTTACTGGATCAACGAAATCCTGCGCGCATTTGCCTTGCGGATTATCTTTGGCGACAGTGGTTTGCTAAATGAAGCGCTGATGTTTTTGCACCTGACGTCCGAGCCGATCGATTTTATCCGCCGCGATATCGCGCTTTATGCGGGCCTTGGATATGCCTATATTCTGCTGATGCTTTTCCCGATGTATAATGTGATCGAAAGCCTTGATCGCAACCAGATCGAGGCGGCGCGCGATATGGGGGCCAGCTGGGTTCACATCCACCGGCGCATCGTTATTCCGCATGCCAAACCGGGCATCGTTTCGGGCGCGACCATGGTTTTTATGTTAACGGCCGGTGCGCTGGCCGCGCCGCAAATTCTGGGCGGTCCAAGCAGTCTGTGGTTTACGCAGCTGGTTTATCAATGGTTCAATGACTCGCTGAATTGGCAGCAGGGTGCGGCCTATGCGATTGTGCTGCTGGTGGCGACGATTTCGATCGTGCTGTTTGTGATGCGCATCTTCAAGGTGAACATGGGGGACATTGGTAAATGAGCTCTCAGGCCCTGATCCGCATCGCGCTTGGTGCCTATCTGATCATCTTTTTCAGCTATCTTTTGGGGCCGCTGGTGGTGATGAGCATGACGGCGTTTAATTCATCGGCGTTCCCGTCGGTTTCGCCCTGGGCCTGTTTTACCTTCGAGTGGTTCGGCGTGTTGTGGAATGACAGGCACATTCGCGACGGCATTTATTACAGCGTTATCATCGGCATTGGCACGGTGATTTTATCGGTCTCGATGGGGTTGGCGGCGTCGATTGTGTTAACCCAGGTCTGGGCCAAATTTCGCGCCACTTATTACACGCTGATCATTGCGCCCATTCTGGTGCCCGGCGTGGTTTTGGGGATTTCAACGCTGGTTTTCTGGGGCCGTGTCGGCGATTTTTTCGGGGCCGAGGATGGCTCGTTTTTCCACGTCCTGTTTAACAACGGGCTTTTCCTGACGATCTTGGGCCAGTCATCGTTCATCGCCTCTTACTGCATGTTGGTGTTTGTTGCCCGCTTGCAGCGCTTTGATCCGGGCCTGACAGAAGCCGCACTTGATTTGGGCGCGACCCACACGCAGGCCTTTCGCAAAATCATGTTGCCATTCATGCGCCCCGCGATTGCATCTGCCGCGGTGCTGGCGTTTTTGGCCAGTTTTGAGAATTACAACACCACCACCTTCACCATCGTTGACTATAAAACCCTGACCACGGTTCTGGCCCAAAAGGTGCGTTTGGGCATCAACCCGTCGATTTCTTCGCTGGCCTTTATCATCATCACCATCACCGTGATCGGCGCGCTTGTGTTTGAAACGATCAACCGCAACAAGACCCGCAAAGAATTGATCAAACAGGGCAAAATGGCCGCTAAAAAGGGCGGGATTTTGCCGGCGTTCATGAAGGGAAATCCGGCGGCTTTTGGTTTGGTGTTTATATCTTGTGTGTTGATTGTGATGGTTGGCACTGCCCAGCGACTCGATCCGACCCAATGCAAAATTCAGGTGCGCGAGACCAGGCAGGCCGAAGCCCAGGTGCGCATTGACGCGCTGCGCAAAGAGCGCCTGATCAGGGATCAATCGCGTGCCGGCCAAACGCCGGATATTTCCCAAACCAA
>CAYYXZ010000129.1:0-5814 GCA_964475715.1 uncultured Marinosulfonomonas sp.
CGCTTTGAGGATGTCTGGGCGCTGGATGGCTCGGCCCATAACCATGCCGAATTGCTGGGTGTGATCAGCTTGAAAGATATCGAGCGCGGCCAATCTGAAATCGGCTACTGGATTGCGCCTGCGTTCTGGAATACGGGCTATGCCTCCGAGGCAATCAAGGCGCTATTGGCCGCCAACCCCAAGGGTAATAATTCAATCTTTGCGCAGGTGTTTCAAGACAATCCGGCCTCGGCGCGGGTGCTGACCAATGCGGGGTTTGAATATATTGGCGATGCCGAAATCCATTCGGTGGCGCGCGGGGCCAATGTGGAAACCTGGACTTACATTAAGAAGCTTGGGTAAGTTATGGATTCAGAATGTAAAAATATATTTGTTACGCCGCGCCTGACCATCCGTAATTTTGCGCAAAGTGACTGGAAACGGTTGCAAGGTTTTGGCGAAAAACCCGAAGTTGCCCGCATGATGGCCTCATTAAAATCGCCATGGCCTGAGGCCGATGTTAAAACATGGATGCAGCGCGGGCCGTATCGCGCCAAGTTGGGTTTTGGTGCAGGGATTTATCTGAACGATGTGTTGATCGGTTTTGTCGGCATTGGCGGGGATCCGGTGAACTGCGCCTATGCGATTGACCCTGATCACTGGGGGCAGGGTTATGCCACCGAGGCTTTGCAGGGCCTGCTTACCCACAGTTTTACGCATTTGGGTTTACAAACCGTCGAGGCGGATCATTTTGATGATAACCCTGTTTCCGGCCACATTTTGTGCAAAATAGGCTTCGTTAAAACCGGTTCCGGCATGGCACCATCCGCCGCAAGGCTTGAGTCTGCGCCCAATACCACTTATCGCCTAACCAAACCTCAATTTAAGGCCAAAGCCGATGAAATTTCTTGATCTTGCCAAAGTATACATCCGCTCTGGCGGCGGTGGTGGCGGCTGTGTGTCGTTTCGCCGCGAAAAACATGTGGAATTTGGCGGGCCGAACGGTGGTGATGGCGGGCGCGGTGGCGATGTCTGGGCCGAGGGCGTTGACGGGTTGAACACCTTGATTGATTTTCGTTTTCAGCAGCATTTTTTCGCCAAAAGCGGTGTGCCCGGCATGGGCTCGCAACGCACCGGAGCCGATGGCGACGATATCATTTTACGTCTGCCGGTGGGGTGTGAAATTCTGGACGAAGACGAAGAAACCGTGATCGCCGATATCACCGAGGTCGGCCAGCGCGTGCTGTTGGCCAAGGGCGGCAATGGCGGTTTTGGCAATCTGCATTTCAAATCCCCCACCAACCGTGCGCCGCGCCGTGCCAATCCGGGGCTTGAGGGGGTTGAACGCACGATGTGGCTGCGCCTGAAACTGATTGCGGATGCAGGGCTTTTGGGGATGCCGAACGCGGGCAAATCCACATTTCTGGCTGCCACCTCGAATGCGCGGCCCAAAATTGCCGATTATCCGTTTACCACGCTGCACCCCAATCTGGGCGTGGTCGGGGTGGATGGTGCCGAATTTGTGATGGCCGATATTCCGGGCCTGATTGCGGGTGCCTCCGAGGGGCGCGGCATTGGCGACAGGTTTTTAGGCCATGTTGAACGCTGTGCGGTTTTGCTGCACTTGATTGACGGAACCTCGCCAGATGTGGCCGAGGATTACCGCGTGATTATCAACGAGCTGGAAAAATACGGCGGCCATCTGGCCGATAAACCGCGCATCACGGCGCTGAATAAAATCGATGCGTTAACCGATGAAGAACGCGTTGAAAAACACGCTGCATTATCGGCGGTGGTTGATGGGCCGGTGATGCAAATGTCGGGGGTTAGCCGGGCAGGGGTGGTTGATGTGCTGCGTGCGGTTCGCGTTGAAATAAATGATGATCGCATCCGGGCCAAAAAGGCAGAAATGCTTGATGAAAACGCCGGTGAAGATTACGGTCAAAACTCTGATGAAAATCAGGCCGAGGAGACCGGATCATGGCGTCCCTAAAGGCTGCCAAACGTCTGGTTGTCAAAATCGGATCGGCCTTGCTGGTTGATCGTGTCACGGGGGATTTACGCAGCGACTGGTTGCAATCCTTGGCCAAAGATGTGGCTTGGTTGCGGGGGCGGGGCACGGATGTGGTGCTGGTTTCCTCCGGCTCGATTGCGTTGGGGCGCGGGGTGTTGGGCTTGCCTGAAACCGATCTGGCGCTGCAACAATCACAGGCGGCTGCCGCGGTCGGCCAAATCCGCCTTGCGCGCGCCTATGAAGACGCATTCTCGCCCCACAACATCACCACGGCACAGGTTCTGGTCACTTTGGAAGACAGCCGAAACCGGCGCCGTTATCTGAATTCGCGCGCCACGCTGGGGGAATTATTGGGCCTGTCTGTGGTGCCGATCGTCAATGAAAACGACACCATCGCCACCGATGAAATCCGCTATGGCGACAATGACCGGCTGGCGGCTCAGGTGGCGGCAACGGTGGGGGCTGATCAGCTGGTGCTGCTGTCGGATGTTGACGGGTTTTACAGCGCCAATCCGTGCCAAAACCCTGACGCAACGCGCTTTGATCTGATCAAGAAAATCACCCCCGAGCTGGAAGCCATGGCCGGGGACGCCGGATCGGGCTTGTCCAAGGGTGGTATGAAAACCAAGCTGATGGCGGCCAAAACTGCAATGGCGGCGGGCTGTGCGATGGCGATTTGTGACGGTTTTGAAATGCGCCCTTTAACGGCTTTGCAAAACGGGGCCAACGCCACTTGGTTTATGCCGCAGGATGACCCGCAAACCGCGCGAAAACGCTGGATTGGCGCGATGAAACCAAAGGGCGAGGTGACAATTGATGCCGGTGCCGCGCGTGCGCTGCGGCACGGAAAGTCGCTGCTGCCTGCCGGTGTTACAGGCGTAAACGGTGATTTCCAGCGCGGCGATCCGGTCAGCATTCTGGCGCTGGATGGCCGTCAAATCGGCTATGGCTTGTCGCGTTATTGCAGTTCTGACGCTAATTCCATCATGGGTCACAGATCTGCTGAAATAGAAAATATCCTTGGCCACAAAGCCCGAAACTCCCTTATTCATCGCGATGATATGGTGCTATAATCTTATTATTGTTCCCTAAATATCCCCGCCGGAGGCATAGAATCTTATGACAACCGAAATCACAAAAATCATGGCCGACATTGGCAAACGCGCTAAAATTGCCGCCGCGAAACTTTCTCATGCCAGCTCGAAAGCCAAAAAACTGGCCCTGACAGCGGCCGCCGATGCAATTTGGCAGACCCGCGATGATATTTTGGCCGCGAACGAAAAAGACATGATTTACGGGCGCGAAAAGGGGCTGACGGATGCAATGTTGGACCGCTTGATGCTGGATGAAGCGCGGATCAAAGCAATGGCCGATGGCCTGCGCACGGTTGGGGCGCAAAAAGACCCTGTCGGCGATTTGATTGCCCAGTGGGACATGCCGTCCGGTCTGAATATCAAACGGGTGCGCACGCCTTTGGGGGTGATCGGCGTGATCTATGAAAGCCGCCCCAATGTCACGGCCGATGCCGGTGCGCTGTGCCTGAAAGCGGGCAATGCGGTGATTTTGCGTGGCGGATCTGAAAGCTTTCATTCCTCAAACGCCATTCACGCCTGTCTGGTGCAGGGGCTGGTGGCGGCCGATTTGCCAAAGGACGCAATCCAGCGGGTGCCAACGCGTGATCGTGCTGCGGTGAAGGAAATGTTAACCATGACCGATAGCATTGACGTGATTGTTCCGCGTGGCGGCAAGGGGCTGGTCGGATTGGTGCAGCGCGAGGCCCGGGTGCCGGTGTTTGCCCATCTGGAAGGCATTGTGCATATTTACATTGACGTTGCCGCCGATGTCGAAAAAACCCGCAGTGTGGTGATGAATTCCAAAACCCGTCGCCCCGGAATTTGTGGCGCGGTTGAGTGTTTGCTGATCCACAAAGATGCGACCGTTCTGGGCCAGCAGGTTATTGATGATCTGATGGCGGCCGGTGTCGAGGTGCGTGCAGGCGATGGTTTGCAAGGCAGCAAAGCTGCGCAGCCGGATGATTTTGGCTATGAATATCTGGACATGGTGATCGCGGCGCGCATTGTCGATGATCTGGACGGCGCGATTGAACATATCCGCAGCTTTGGCTCCAACCACACAGATGCGATTATGACCGAGGATCCAAAGGCTGCGCTGCGGTTTTTCGAGCGGCTGGACAGCGCGATTTTGATGCATAATGCCTCGACCCAGTTTGCCGATGGCGGCGAATTTGGCATGGGGGCCGAAATTGGCATTGCCACCGGAAAAATGCACGCGCGCGGGCCGGTGGGGGCCGAGCAGCTGACCAGTTTTAAATATATTGTCACCGGTGACGGCTCCGTGCGTGAGTAAGGCGCGCGAATAATCCGTGCCGTTATTCGCCCAGCCGGTGCAGATAATCCGATAATGTTTTGCCCGCATCATCGCCAAACTGGGCGGGCAAAACCGCAACCTGTTGCATCCGGTCAATCCGAAACACCCTGAAATCATCGCGCAATTCACACCACGATATCAAGGTCCAGACCCGCCCCCAGTATTCCAGTTGCAGCGGGCGGATTTGGCGCTGGGTTTTTACGCCCTCGTTATTTAGATACCCCATCGAAACCTTGTGCTGCATCCGCACAGCCGCGCGCAAAATAGGCATATATTCAAAGCCCTTATCGCCGGTTTTAACCGGAAATACCCACCCCGAAGCCGCCGCCGATCTGTCCTCGGGCAGCACCACGTCAATTTTTGCGCTTAATGTTTTGGCGGCCCCTGCCAGCTCGGGGTCGTTTGATTTGGCCACGGCCGCCATGCCCAGATGAAAGGCCTCAAGCTCGGCCATTGTCAGATTCAAGGGCGGCAGGGTGATGGCAGCCGTCATCATATAACCCAGCCCGCGTTCGCCCTCAACCGGCACACCCGAGGCAATCAGCGCATCCATATCGCGATAAATCGTGCGCACCGAAACCTTCAGGCGATTGGCCATGTTTTGGGCCCGGTGCAGGCGCCCGTCCCTTAAAATCTGGATCAGCTCAACCAAACGATCATTGCGGCGCATTTGTTTTTCCCAGTAGAATTTTCCGGTAGAATCAGTTAAATATTCACGGCTTTGATCGCTTTTCTCACATCTCACAACTGACATAAACCTGTCAGTTGACAGTTTGGCGGCGCAAAATGTGAAAAAACCCCGAGATTGCGCCATATTTCCCCTTTGAACTTGTCAGTAGACGCAATAGAGAAAAATGATCAATTTCTTTGCCCGTCCAGTCGGGCAGTCTGTTTTAAGGAGAAGACGATGCTGAATAATATTGGCCTGCCGGGCCTGCTTTTAATTGCGGTTGTGGTGTTGGTTCTGTTTGGGCGTGGTAAAATCTCGTCTTTGATGGGCGAAGTGGGCAAGGGCATTACGTCCTTCAAAAAAGGTGTCAGCGAAGGCAAGGACGAGCTGGAAGACACTGCCGAAGTTGCCAAAGATGTGACCCCTGTCGAAGAAAAAGAAGAAGAAAAAGAAAAAGCCTAATCGTTTTGACTTTCTTTACCTTTTAAACAGGCGGATTACACATGTTTGACATCGGCTGGACCGAACTTTTGGTCATTGGCGTTGTGGCGCTGATTGTGGTTGGTCCCAAGGATTTGCCCGGAATGTTTCGCACGCTTGGCCGTTTCACCGGCAAGGCCAAGGGCATGGCGCGCGATTTTCAATCGGCGATGAATGCGGCCGCTGACGAGGCCGGCGTCAAGGATGTGGCGGATGATCTGAAAAACATGACGTCCAAGAAAAACCTAGGCTTGGATGCGATGGACGATGTGGCATCCAAGTT
>CAYYXZ010000130.1:0-5786 GCA_964475715.1 uncultured Marinosulfonomonas sp.
CCGCGCAAACCGTTGATTTCGCATGATACGCCGCGCAATAATGGCGTGACCGGTGCTTTGACCGCGCAGGGTGGCAATGTGACGGGCGACGAGCCGGGTAAATGCAACAATATCAGCGGTGATTTTTATATCGGTGGCCATGGCCGAGCCGCGGTTGCGCCTGCTGTGCCTCGCGAACGCAAGGCTGAAGCGTCACATGCTAGCGGCAGCGCGATCACCGGAACGATGAGCGGCAGTGCCTCTAATATCACGGGCGGCGATCCGGGTGCGTGCAGTGCGATTACCGGAACTGGTTATAGCAGTGCCGAAAATCACCGTAATTTCCGTGCCCCCGAAGCGGCCAGAACAGCCGCCGCACGCACGACGATGCGCCACGCAACTTCCGGCGCGGTTCTGACAGGTTTGCAGCCCGGTATCGGTGGCAAGCTGACCGGAGCTGGCAAAGGGGCTTGCGAGCCTTTGAGCGGCACACCTTATGTCGGGGCCGACCAGTTTGCCCAAGCCTGTGAAACACCTGCTGCGCCACAGCCTGCGCCCTCGCGCCGTCCGGCGGATGGTAACATCACGGGCACACGATACAATCAGGGTGAAATCACCGGCCCGTTCGGCATGGCCACAGGCGTGGTAACCGGCACCGCGGATTTCCATTCGCTGCGTCATAACGCGCCAGTCGCCCCCATCAACCCCCAACCTGTTGCCCCTGCGCCGCAACCCGCGGCCAGTTTTGAGGGCAGGGTGAAGGCGCGCATCAGCGGTGAAGGCATGGATTCTGGTCTGAAAATTACCGGCGATGACTGGGACCGTGGCGATCGTGTCACCGGCACCGAAGGCCGCTCGGTTGTGCAGCGCAACCCGACCCGACGCGGTCAGGCCGTGCTGATGTCTGCACCTGTTGCACCACCCGAAAAACGCAATGAAGAAATGCGGATGGCTGTAAGCAAGGTCACAGGCGGTAGTGGTGGCAGCACTGAAAAAGGTTCTCTGATAACGTATTCTGGAGGTGCCCGGGGCTAACCCGGACATAACATTGCAATCATGCTGAACAGAAGCAACAAACCCACGCGATCATCGCTCTGGTCTCAGGTTCAAAAACCTGCGGATCGGCGTGTTGATACTGCGCAAGCCAAGCCGGCAGCACAGCTGTCGTCGGGGCAGGTTTTGGGCCCGGATTTGGGACAGGCTAAAGTGGCAAGATTGCAACCGGTTTCGGGTGCGCATCCGTTAAGCTGTTCGCAGCAGAACCGGATTTTGTTTGATTATGAAAACCGGATAAAGGCCAGTTTTGATAAGATTGCACCGACGCTCAAGCGTATTTCGGCAATGCAAAACCAGGAAGATTTCGAAGCCAAGGCCCAAAGCATTGCGCGCCGGGAATTTGGTTTTGATCTGCCGGTTGAAATTCTGGCAGATGCTTGGGTTGCGCGGGTTGATATGCGCCGTTTGTTTGCCTTTTGTCTGTTCAAAACCTATCGGGGATTTTGTGATGATTTCTTCACAGCAGACCCGCTTGGGCCTGATGGGGGCGAGGGTGATTTTCAAACCTTTTTGCAGGACTGCGGTTTTCATCTGATGGATATTTCGCCCTGCGCCGATGGCCGTTTGGCGCATATGGTGCGCTATGTGTTGCGCCTGCCTTACCGCGAGGTGCGGCGCAAATCCCATGCCGGTTCGATGTTTGATGTGGGCGATAGTCTGCAAAAATGGATCAGAACCGAAATGCTGCGCCACCGCGAATCCCGGCCCAATGCAGCGGACGCTCCGACGCGCTATCTAAAGGTTGTCGCCTATCATTATAGTTCGGTTGATCCGGCCAATCAGGGCTGTGCTGCGCATGGATCCGATACAGCCCTTGCGGCCAAATGCGGGCTTGAGCGGATGCAGGAATTTCAACAGGCCGTGCAAAACAGTTTTTGCTGTGGTGCCACGATTGACATGCTGTTGATTGGTCTGGATACCGATACCGATGCAATCTGTGTGCATGTTCCGGGGGGTAGCTCGGGCATTGATCTGGGGCGCTCGCTTGATGCCGCTGTGCTTTACGGCGAGACACAAAATATGAGCGCCGCGCAGGCCAAGGACCATATTACACAGCGCGTGCAGGGTGCGGCCGATGATGTGGCCCCCGGTATGGCGCGGTTGATTACCCGGTTTATTTGCAACAATATTTCGCAAATCGATTATGTGCGCAACTTTCACGGCGGCCATTACACCGATATCGGCCACGCGGAACATTTCATCGGCGCCGGCATTGGCTTTGAAGAAATCCAGCTGCGCAATTTGACCTATTTTTCCTATATGCACACGGTCGAGGAAGCGGTGAAAGATCTGGATGTCGGCATCAAGATTTTCACGGGGTTGAATGTTTCGCACGGGCTGCCAATTCCGGTTGTGGTGCGGTTTGATTATCATGGCCATGTGCCGGGCGCGCGGGGTCGGGCCGCAAATGACTGCGCCCGCGTTGTCGATGCCTTGACGCAACGCTACGCATCATTGGTGCAAAAGGGGCTGCTGCATACGTTGCAAGTGGTGCGCGATTGCTCTGCAGACGCTAACATCGAAGTGCTGGGCTGCTCCGTTATCGGACCGGCTGCGGCCACACAGGAGATACGAGCATGAAGATATGCCAGATTGTGCGCCCACTGGTTTCAACCAACCGCATTGCCGGTCTTGAGCACAAACATTTGCAGGTGGTTCAGGATGGAGCGGTGCAGATGGTTGCGGTTGACAGTGTCGGGGCAACCCCGGGCGACTGGGTGATTTGCGTTGGCTCATCGGCGGCGCGCGAGGCTGCGGGCAGCAAGGAATACCCCAGTGATTTTACCATCGTCGGTATCATTGATCACTGGCCACCTGAAGGCGATGAAACCGAAGGGGGGGCGGATGGAAATTCTACAGGTTGAATCCTCGCTGGTTTGTTCAAAGCGCATTAAGGGTCTGGAAAACGTAAGTTTACGGGTGCTGCGCAATCATTTGGGCAAGCGGCTGGTGGCGGTTGATCCGGTTGGCGTAAGTGCGGGCAACTGGGTTTTTACCGTCAGCGGTTCTGCCGCGCGCTTTGCGGCTGGCGATTTTCGTATACTTTGCGATTTAACGATTGGCGGCATTATCGACCATTGGCCGGCAGAAACATCAAGATAATCAATTAATGGCCGGCAAACCCGGTTAAGTTTAGGAGTGAACACAATGACCAAAGACACCTACGGCATCGCCCTTGGAATGATCGAAACGCGCGGGCTTGTTCCTGCGATTGAAGCGGCTGACGCGATGACCAAATCGGCCGAAGTGCGCCTGATTGGCCGTGAATTTGTTGGCGGCGGTTACGTCACCGTTCTGGTGCGCGGCGAAACGGGCGCTGTAAATGCGGCCGTTCGTGCGGGTGCGGATGCTTGTGAGCGTGTTGGCGACGGGCTGATTGCGGCGCATATCATTGCGCGCCCTCACAAAGAAGTAGAGCCGATTTTGCCAACGACCATAGATACTAAATAAACCGTCCGCAGATATTTCCTAAAGAAGGACGAGATCATGAATGCAAGATGGCGGGAACGTAAACGGCCAAACCGGCTGGAAGGTCGGTTTGAGTTTGCCAATTATGTTTCCTTAAGTGACTTTCTGGAACAGGCAGCTGATGTGTCGGAAAAGATGTCCCTTTTCCCTGATATCGGTTTCGGCCGTGATTATGCGAATTTTACGATCGCAGCGCAAGAAGGGGCCGATGCTCTTGACGACACACAGCGCGCGCTTGCAGCAAAGCTTGACGCGTTGTTTGATGCGCAGCAAAATCGGTAAAGGGTGCTGTCATGTCCGTCATCGTTTTGGTTGGAAATAAAGGCGGCGCGGGAAAAACTACCCTTGCGGTTAATCTGTTCGCAGCACTTGCCCGCAAGGCAAAGGTGGCGCTGATTGATGCAGATCCGCAAGGATCGGCGCTGCAATGGAAAACCGACGCAGAAGGTGCAGAAGGCAATGTATTTGCGGCCAAGCCGGATCTGGCCGCGCAGGTCGCAGATTTGTCGGGCGATTACCGGCATGTGTTGATCGATTGCCCGCCCTCAATCAAGGCCGCCCAATCCAAAGCGGCTTTGTGTTTGGGTGATCTGGCTTTGATACCTTTGCAGCCGTCGCCGCTTGATATCTGGGCTATGGTTGCGCTTGAGAAGGCCCTGGAGAAGGCCCGAAAGGTTAATCCAGAGCTGTCTGCTTTTTTGGTTATCAACCAGTTTGAGCCGCGCACGACCCTGTCACGTCTGATGCCTGATGCGCTGTCAGAATTGGATATTGCGGTCGCAAAAACCCCGATCCGGCGGCGCGCCATCTACCGCGTCAGCGCGATCGAGGGGCGCAGTGTTTTTGATATGGGCCGGCGCGGGGCCGATGCGGCGGATGAAATTGAACAGTTAATCAGCGAGGTAATACCAAATGAGTGAACAAGATAAAATGCGCAAGAAACTGCTCAGTTCGGTGCGCAAGAGCAAAGCCGCGGCTAAACCAAAAACTGCAAAAGCAGCAGAAAATGCTCCGAAAAAAACAATGACAAAAGCAAAACCTGCGATATCACCACGTAAAAAAACCGCCCCTGAAACAACCGTTGCGTCCGATCCTTTCCGCCATAAACGCGGCCGGGTTTGGCCTGATTAAAGCAGATACCGCCTATTATGATAAAACTGAGAACCTATGCCTATATCGACTCGCTTCAGGCGCAGCTGGCAACCTATATGGGCACGGCCTCGCAGGGGTTTTTGCCGATTCCCGGCGATGCTTGTCTGTGGTTGGAAGTGGCGCCGGGCATGGCCGTACACAGCCTGACCGACATCGCCCTAAAGGCCACGCGCGTGCATCTGGGTTTGCAGGTGGTCGAGCGCGATTTTGGCTCGATGGTGTTTCACCACGCCGATCAAAGCGATGTGGTCGAGGCCGGAAACAGCATTATGGGGGCCTTGGGCACCACGCTGGATTCGCGCCAGCGCTGCCGCATTGTCTGGAAGCAGATTGTGCGCTCGATCACACCGGATCATGCGGTTCTGATTAATCGCGAAAATCGCCGGGGTTCGATGATATTGCCGGGCCAGAGCATGTTTATTTTAGAAACCGAGCCGGCCGGTTATGTGGTTTATGCCGCCAACGAGGCCGAAAAAGCTGCCAACATCACTTTGGTTGATGCCCGGGCGGTTGGTGCCTTTGGCCGGCTGACTTTGGCGGGTCGGGAATCTGATATCGACACCGCTGCCAGCGCGGCCATTAGCGCCATCGAGAACCTTTCAGGGATTTAGCCGCAAGCCGGAATACGCAACAGGATAAGCGTCAATGCATCGAAACCAACTGTTGGAACTGCTCGCAAATTACCGGACGCCTTTTATCGAAGAGGCCGCCATGGTTGCGCGTGCCCAACGCTTTGTTGCCGCGCATGAAAACTGTTTTGAGCGCTCGCTTTTGGCCGGCCACGTCACGGCCTCGGCCTGGGTTGTTAATCCGGCGCGCAGCCATGTTATGCTGTTGCATCACCGTAAGCTGAATATGTGGCTGCAACCCGGTGGTCATGCCGATGGTGTTGCCGATATTTGGGCTGTGGCTTTGGCCGAAACGGCTGAAGAATCCGGTATTGACCCGGCCCACATCAAGCTGCTGAGTGCTGAAATATTTGATTTTGATGTGCATGTCGTACATGCGAACGCGCGCGAGCCACGCCATTTTCATTTTGATCCGCGTTTTCTGGTGGAAATAGACGACCGCCTGGATCTGCCCGGAAATAATGAATCCAACGCCGTGAAATGGGTGCCGCTGGGGCAGGT
>CAYYXZ010000131.1:0-5760 GCA_964475715.1 uncultured Marinosulfonomonas sp.
GGCCAGAAATGGCAGCGAAATCTTATCGATCACCACCTTTTGGCCCGCCCCCTCCAGCACCAGATCATCGTCCTTTGCCTCGTCCAGACTGATTTCGTATTGAAACCCCGAACAGCCGCCACCCTCGACCGCCACCCGCAGCACTTTGCCCGCAGCATTCGCGTCAATTTCGGCCAATCGGGCAAAAGCCCGTTCAGTCACTTTGGGCGGAAGGGTTAAATTCATGGGCACACCATTTGCTGCGTTTCAATTCGTTTGCAAAGCGAATATAAGCGCGATTGACAGAAGCAACAACAGGCAAAACCATGCTTGCAAAATATGCATCCGACCCCGCGCTGAGCAGAGGGCGGTTATTTGCAGAAGACGAAAGCGCGTTTCGGTCCTGTTTTGGGCGTGACCGTGACCGGATTATCCATGCCTCGGCGTTTCGGCGGCTAAAGCACAAAACCCAAGTATTTGTTGAGCACGAGGGCGATTATTTTCGCACCCGCCTGACCCATTCAATCGAGGTGGCCCAAGTTGCGCGCACGATTTCCGGGGTTTTGGGGCTGAATGGCGCGCTAACCGAGGCCGTGGCGCTGGCGCATGATCTGGGCCACACGCCGTTCGGCCATACCGGCGAAGACGCGCTGGCCGCGGCAATGGCGGATTTTGGCGGCTTTGATCACAACGCACAGGCCATTCGCATCGTCACATCGCTAGAGCGCCATTACGCCGAATGGGATGGGTTGAACCTGAGTTGGGAAACGCTTGAGGCCTTGGCCAAACACAACGGGCCGGTTACGCATGATTTGCCTTATGCCTTGGCCGAATATAACGCCCGCCACGATCTGGAGCTGGGAACTTATGCCTCGGGCGAGGCGCAGGTTGCGGCGCTGGCCGATGATATTGCCTATAATAACCATGACTTACAGGACGGTCTTCGTGCAGGTCTGTTTTGCGATGACGAGATTTGCGCGCTGCCAATTGTTGGCGATTGCTACAAAGAGGTTGATGCGCTTTACCCCGGTCTGGACAGTTACCGTCGCCGCCACGAGGCGCTGCGGCGGGTGTTTGGTGTGATGGTTGAAGACGTGATCGATCAAAGCCGCCAGCTGATTTCAAAGCTTGATCCGGCGCGTGTCGAGGATATTCGCGGCGCGGATGCGGCCGTGGTGCGGTTTTCGCCCGAACTGTGGGCCGATTTGAAAGAAATCCGTGCCTTTTTGTTTTCCCACATGTACCGCGCGCCTTCGGTGGTTGAAATGCGCAAAAAAGTTACCGGCGTGGTGCGGGATTTGTTTCCGGTTTATTTGGCCAAGCCGCAGGAGCTTCCGAAAGACTGGCAAAAAGATATTGCCCAAACCGGTGATGAAATTGCGCTTGCCCGCATTGTTGCCGATTATATTGCCGGAATGACCGACCGTTTTGCGCTGCAAGAACACGAACGCTTGATTGGGCGTTAGAGGTTTTATGCCTGCGGCGCGGATATTTGCAGATACTTATAGAACAATAATCAGGGCGGTTTGTTGACCTCGGCGTTTGTCGTGTTAAACCGCAAGGCAACCCTTAAGGATTGTTATTATGAACCTGTTTACCGATATTCGCGCGCTGGTGATCGAAAACCTGACCGTTATGCAAGCCGAGGGTGCCCTGCCCGATGGGCTGGATTTCAAAAATGTGACGGTTGAGCCGCCGCGAGATCCGCTGCACGGCGATATGGCCACCAATGCGGCCATGGTGCTGGCCAAACCCGCCAAAATGAAGCCGCGCGATATTGCCGATGCTTTGGCCACCAAGCTGGCCGATGATCCGCGCGTTGATGTGGCCGAAGTGGCCGGGCCCGGTTTTTTGAACCTGCGTTTGGTGCCAAATATCTGGCATGGGGTGGTTGGGGCTGTGTTGGCGCAAGGTGCCGATTTTGGTCGTTCGGATTTGGGGCAAGGCAAAAAGGTAAACGTGGAATTTGTCTCGGCCAACCCGACCGGCCCGCTGCATGTGGGCCATGCGCGTGGTGCTGTATTTGGCGATGCGCTGGCGGCTTTGCTGGATTTTTCTGGCCATAAAGTAACGCGGGAATATTATGTGAATGATGGCGGCGCGCAGGTCGATGTGCTGGCGCGCTCGGCCTATGAGCGTTACCGCGAGGCCAACGGTTTGGAGCCGCAAATTGCCGAGGGATTGTATCCGGGCGATTATCTGGTGCCGATCGGTGCGGCGCTAAAGGCCAAATATGGCGACAGTCTGATTGATCAGCCCGAATCCGTCTGGCTGGACGATTTGCGCGATTTTTCTACCGCTGCAATGATGGATCTGATCCGCGAAGATCTGGCCGGAATTGGCGTGAAAATGGATAATTTTTTCTCAGAAAAATCGCTTTATGGCACCGGATTGATTGAAAAATCGCTTGAAGAACTGGATGCCAAGGGATTGATTTACCAAGGAAGTTTACCGCCCCCCAAAGGCAAGCCCGACGCCGATTGGGAGCCGCGCATCCAGACCCTGTTCAAATCGACCGAGCACGGCGATGACGTGGATCGTCCGGTGAAAAAATCCGATGGCGGCTGGACCTATTTCGCCCCCGACATCGCCTATCATTACGACAAAATTCAGCGCGATTATGATGTGTTGATCGATGTTTTCGGGGCCGATCACGGCGGTTATGTTAAACGGATGAAGGCGGCGGTTTCGGCCCTGTCGGATGGCCAAGTGCCGCTGGATGTTAAACTGTGCCAACTGGTGCGGCTCTTTAAAGATGGCCAGCCCTTCAAGATGTCCAAGCGCGCGGGCAATTTTGTTACCTTGCGCGAAGTTGTCGATCTGGTCGGCCCCGATGTGACGCGTTTTGTGATGCTGACCCGCAAAAACGATGCGCCGCTGGATTTTGATTTGGCCAAAGTGCTGGAGCAATCCAAGGATAATCCGGTGTTTTACGTGCAATATGCCTGCGCCCGGATCCATTCGGTTTTGCGCAAAGCCCGCGAGGCCGGAATTGCTGTGGATATGGCCGCGCTAACCGATGCCGATTTGTCGTTAAACAGCCACGAGGCCGAGCTGTCTGTGGCCAAAAAGCTGGCGGAATGGCCGCGTCTGGTGGAAATTGCGGCCCGCACAAACGAGCCGCACAGGATTGCGTTTTATCTGTATGATCTGGCCTCGGAATTTCATTCGCTTTGGAACCGGGGCAATGATCTGGCTGAGCTTCGATTCTTGCAAGAAGACAACATCGCGTTAACACAAGCGAAAATCGCCCATATCGTTGCAGTTTTGATTGTTATTTCCGCAGGTCTTGCTATTGTCGGCGTAACCCCGGCTGAGGAAATGCGCTGATAACAAGCGCACCCCACTGTGGTTCGAGGCAGTTTTAGGCAGATCAACCCTGTGAAAAACAGGGCGGGCAGTGAGGCGAAAATGACGAATATCGATTGCCGTGAAATGGACGGTGGTGACACGGGTGGTGACGCGCGCATTAACGAAATACCCCGTGATTCTGGAAAAATTGGCAAACTGCTGAACACCGCAGGTGCGGTTATGTCTGTGGCTTTGGTCATTGGCATCAGTATTTGGGGTTACCGGTTATTGGTGCGTGATGTGGCCGGTGTGCCGATTGTGCGCGCGCTGGACGGGCCGATGCGCACGGCGCCGCAAGATCCGGGCGGTATGCAGGCCGCGCATCAGGGGCTGGCTGTTAACAACGTAAAATCAGACGGCCACGTCAGCGATATTGCCGACCGGCTGGTGCTGGCGCCGGTTCATGGTGGCATTAAGCCGCAGGATCAGGCGGGCTTGCATCAGCGCCCCCCTGCGCCGCGTTCCGACTCGACCCGGCCAACAGAATCCGCCGATGCAGAACTTGTCATTCAGCCTCCCAGTGAAATTATAGCCCCCGCCCTGTTAACCGGGACCATCCCCGACGCAGAGCTGCCAAAAACCGTTAGTGACGGCCAAGGTGTGGTTGTTGGCGCGATAAATCCGGCAACCGCCACGCCTTCGGCAACCGACAAGGCCGTGGCACAGGCGCTTGCGATGGCCGAGCAGATTTCGGCCGGCTCACAACCCTTGGGCGACGTTGCCGATGTTGTTGAAAAAGCGCCGCTGGCTCTGATCGCGGCCTCGGTGGCCGGAGTGGCGCATTCACCGCGCCCGCTTCAACGCCCCGCTAGCCTGAACACAACCCCCGCCAGCGCCCCCGTCGAAGTGGCCGCCGCACAAACCGTGGCCGCCAGCTCTGGCACAACCGAAATCAATCCGGACTCTATTCCCGCCGGCACACGTCTGGCCCAGTTGGGTGCCTTTGATTCCGCCGAAATCGCACGCGCGCAATGGGGCCAAATACACAGCCGGTTTACCGAATATATGGACGGTAAATCGCGCGTAATCCAAAAAGCCCAAAGCGGCGGGCGCACGTTTTATCGCCTGCGCGTGGCGGGCTTTGACGATATATCCGACGCGCGCCGGTTCTGCTCGGCGCTGTTGGCCGAAAAGGCTGCCTGCATTCCTGTAGAACAGCGCTAATGCCGGTGGCACATCGTCAGGGTGCCTATATTTTTGGCTGCGCTGGCAAGCAGCTGTCCTTCGACGAAGCTGCGTTTTTCAGCCAGGCCAACCCTTGGGGTTTTATCCTGTTTGCGCGCAATATTGACGGCCCCGATCAGCTGCGGCGTCTAACCGCTGATTTGCGTGAATGCGTCGGGCGCGATGCGCCGGTTTTCATTGATCAGGAAGGCGGCCGAGTGCAACGTATGGTTGCACCGCACTGGTCTGAGTGGTTGCCCCCGCTGGATCAGGTTGCGGCCAATCCAGAGGCGGGCGCGCGCACGATGTATCTGCGTTACCGCATCATTGCCGATGAATTGCGCGCGGTCGGGATTGATTGCAATTGCAGCCCCTGCGCCGATGTGGCAACCCCGCAAACCCACGCTTTTTTGCGTGGTCGCTGTTATGGCCAAGATGCTGAAACCGTGGCGCGCATTGGCCGTGCGGTGGCCAATGGTTTGCTGGATGGCGGGGTGTTGCCGGTTTTAAAACACATCCCCGGACACGGGCGTGCGCAGCTTGACAGCCATCTGCAACTGCCCCGTGTTGGCGCCAGCCGCGCTGATCTGGAGACCGTTGATTTTGCCGCCATGCAGGCGCTGTCGGATCTGCCGATCGGCATGAGCGCGCATATTATTTACGAGAATATTGACGCAGGCGCCCCCGCCACCACCTCGGCGATTATGACGGATCTGATCCGCAACCAGATCGGTTTTAGCGGGCTGTTGATGACGGATGATGTCTCGATGCAGGCGTTATCTGGCGATATTTCCAGCCGCAGCACCGCGTCCTTGGCGGCGGGGATGGATCTGGTTTTGCATTGCAACGGGGATTTGGGCGAAATGCAACAGATTGCCGATGCTTGCGGGGATTTTAGCGAAATTGCACAAATTCGCGCCGATACAGCGCTAAAGCGGCGCAAATCAGCCGATAATGTTGACATTTGCGCCCTAAAACGCGAATTTGACGGTCTGTTAAGCGGGTATTTAAATGGCTGACGTGGAATTTGAACAAGACACGCCGCTGTCTATCGGCGAGCGGCTGGTGGCCGAGGCGCTGATTGTTGATGTCGATGGCTATGAAGGCCCGCTGGATTTGTTGCTGACGCTATCGCGCACCCAAAAGGTGGATTTGCGCAAAATTTCCGTGCTTGCTCTGGCCGAACAATATTTGAAATTTATCAATGAAGTCAAAGATTTACGCATTGAACTTGCCGCAGATTATTTGGTGATGGCCGCTTGGCTG
>CAYYXZ010000132.1:0-5754 GCA_964475715.1 uncultured Marinosulfonomonas sp.
CGCCTGTTTGTCGCCGGAATATTACCGGGCATCATGCTGGTCGTCCTTTTCGCCGGATATGTGATGATCAGGGCAATCATGAACCCTGCTGCAATCCCGCCCGAAACCACGCGCTACAGTTTTGGCGAAAAACTCCGGGCTTCAAAGCGCCTGATCCCGGTTTTACTGTTAATCGGCGGCGTCATGGGGGCAATTTATACCGGCGTAGCTTCGCCCACCGATGCGGCAGCACTTGGTGTTTTGCTGGCAACAGTGCTGGCGGCGGCCTCTGGAAATTTCGGCTACAAGGCCTTTATCCAAGCGCTGATGTCGGCCACCAGAACCTCGTGCATGATTGCGTTTATCTTGCTGGGTGCCGCGTTTTTGTCCATCGCCATGGGCTTTACCGGCATCCCGCGAAATCTGGCCGACTGGATCGGCACGTTCGAGCTGTCGACCTATGCCTTGTTGGCTGTTTTGATGGTATTCTTTATCATACTGGGTTGTTTTCTAGACGGTATTTCGGTTGTGGTTCTGACCACCTCGATTATCCTGCCAATGGTCGAGGCGGCCGGGATTGATCCGTTATGGTTTGGTATTTTTCTGGTTCTGGTTGTTGAAATGAGCCAGATTACCCCGCCGGTCGGCTTCAATCTGTTTGTCATTCAAGGGCTAACTGGTATCAATATTTTACGGGTGGCTGTGGCGGCGATGCCATTCTTTTTCCTGCTGTTGCTGGGGGCGCTGATCATTACGGTATTTCCGGAAATTGTAACGTATTTCCCCAACGCAATGGGCAACTGAAACCCTGTTTTTGATTAGATTGGAGCCGCTTAAAGTGAGGATGCCGCGCGACTGGCCTGATCATAATGCCCCGACATTGACCGCAGGCTAGTCGCAATCTTACTAAATTCCTCACCGCTTATTCCGGTGCCCGGTATGCCCTCTATCAGACATTGATCACGAATTTTACGATAACGTTCACACAGTTTCACGCCTGCCTCGGACGTGCGATAAAACACCTCCTTGCCGCGCTTCTCCGATGTTAAAAGCTTTAGTTTCAACAGCTTTCGCAAAGCATAATTTATCGTGTGGCTATCTTCCATATTGAAAAGAAAGCTAATATCCGTCAGCCGTTTTTCTCGATCGCGATGATTGGTGTTGTGCAAAACAAGGATTTCCAACGCGCTTAACTCGGGCATTCCGGCCGCCGCCATACAACGCTGCATCCACCGGCTAAAAGCATTGTAAGCAATTATCAAACCATATTCGAATTCAGACGTTTGCCAGCCGTCACCTTCTGCAAGATGGCGCGATGATACAATACGGCGGCGGGTAGGTGAAGACGACATGATAATTCTCAGGGCACGTTGATAATTTACAATCATTTTATCACCAACCTCTAAGTGTTGCGAGGTAAATTATAAAGTAATATCTAATTCAGGCGCAGGCAGTATTTGGCAATCTTGCGGTTTCATCCAAACCGCCAATAAAATTACACGGCCGTTTTATTAAACCCGCTCTTTCTAGGATTTAGGTTTATCATCCCATTCATCACTTAAAATGCGCCGGGAATCGCCTTCGGGATCATCATATTGTTTGGAACGCATCGTCCAGACAAATGCAACCAACCCAAGCCCGCCAAGAAACAGCGAAACAGGAATAAGGAAGGCAATCATTTCCATAGGCTTTCTCCTAGCGTAGACGCAATGCATTTAACGAGACCGTAATTGATGAGACCGACATTGCCAAGGCCGCAATCAACGGGGTGGCAAAACCCAACAGGGCAATCGGAACTGCAACCACATTATAGACCGTAGAAATCACAAAATTTTCCTTGATCCGGAGAGTGGCTTTTTTGGCGGTAATCGTGGCCTCGGCCAACGGCGACATATCAGAGCCGAGCAGCACAATATCGGATGCAACACGCGCCGCATCCAATGCCGATGCCGGCGAGATTGAAACATGCGCCGCTGTCAGCGCGGCCGTGTCATTCAGACCATCGCCAACCATCAAAACCCGCGCGCCCCGATCCGTCATTTCCTTGATGCGATCGGACTTGTCCTCGGGCAATGCCTCGGCGATCCAGTTATCAAATCCCAACCGTTTTGCCAATTTTTCTACAGCCGCCGGAGTATCCCCCGAGATCAGGTACAACGCCATTCCCTGCGCCTTCATTGCCTCGACAGCCTCCGCAGCGCCTTGGCGCAAACGATCGGTAAAATTGAATTCTTGCGCCTTTGAATCGCCAATCTTCAGATAGGTTGCGGTTTGCGATCCTGAATTTGCACCAACCCAGCTGGCCCGCCCCAAACGCACAACCGTATCTTGTAATTTTGCCTCAATGCCGTATCCCGGCACTTCCTTTAGCGCCGTCAGTTTTACAGGTTTAATACCGGCCGCGCTGGCAGCCCCGGCCAGAGAAACGGCCAGCGGATGCGCAGAACCTTCGGCCAAGGCAAATGCTATTTCTAAATCAGCGTGCTTGAAATCGGCCAGATTGGTTAACTCCGGGGTGCCTTGGGTTAGCGTTCCGGTTTTGTCAAACACCACCGTGTCGACTTCGGCCAAACGCTCAAGCGCTGTGGCATCCTTGATCAGCATGCCGCGGCGAAACAGACGGCCCGAGGCGGCCGTGGTTACAGCCGGAACCGCCAAACCCAGCGCACAGGGACAGGTGATAATCAGCACGGCAACAGCAACATTCATCGAAAGCCGGACATCTCCGCCTGTTACAGCCAACCAGACAAAAAAAGCAAACAAGGCCAACAAATGCACACCCGGCGCATAAAGAGCCGCGGCTTTGTCGGCCAGCGACGTGTAGCGGTTTTTTGAACTTTCGGCCATTGCAACCAGATTGGCCAAACGGTGCAAAGAGCTGTCCTGCCCGGCCGCCGTAACGCGCAAGGTAAGCGGGCCGGTCAGGTTGATTTCACCAGCACTGACCACACTGTCAGGCCCCGCGAAAACCGGCACGGTTTCACCTGTCAACAAAGAGCGGTCCAGCTCGCTTTTGCCATCCACAACCACGCCATCCACCGGCATCCGCCCGCCGGGTTTTACCCGCACCAGATCACCGACAAGCAATTCTGCGATTGGCACGGTCTGGGCTTGGCCGTCGTTTATCCGTTCAGCGCGCGGAACTTCCAGCGCCGCCAATTCTTCGGCGGCAGAGCGGGCAATGGCACGGGTGCGGTGGTCAAGGTAACGGCCCGCCAGCAAGAAAAAGGTTAACGATATGGCCGCGTCAAAATAAGCGTGCTCGCCACTTTGCGTGATTTCATAAAGCGACATCACACAAGCCAGCAAAATAGCCAGTGAAATCGGCACATCCATATTCAGACGGCGCACCCGCAGCATTTTCCATGCACTTTTGAAAAACGGCTGGCCGGAAAAAGCGATGGCGGGCAGGGCAATGGCGGCTGAAACCCAATGCAGCAGATCGCGCGTTGCATCCTGCGCGCCACCCCAGACGGCAACGGACAGCATCATAACATTCATCATCGCAAACCCGGATACCGCCAGACGCATCAGCAATTCGCGGCCCGTTTTGTCGGTGGTGGTGGCTTGCAGAATACCTGCGTCCAGCTCATGGGCCTCGTAGCCGATCTTCTCCAGAACCGCGACCATTTTTTCGGGCGTTACATCCGGATCGGCCTCGATGCTGACGCGCTTCAGGGTCAGGTTTACCCGCGCAGAACGCACGCCATCACTGCGCAACAACCCGCGCTCAACGGCCGATATGCAACCCGCGCAATGGATCGACGGCAACGAAAGCATAATGCGCGCCTCGGTGGTTTCGTTCATCCGGGCAACCTGTTCGGCCGTAGGCGCAACCGAGCAGGCAGGACAAGCGTTAATCTGGGCGCACATGGTTTATCCGTCTACATAAAACTTAAGCATTTGGCGAAACGGGCGGCTGTCATAATCCGTTGCCTGCATACGCAAATTCCACTGACCCGGAGCCAAAGTTAGCGGCGCTAAAAACTTAGCCCCCCGTTGCTGAAATTGCGGTGTCTGGTCGTCGCGCGCATGGGTCAGGCGGCCAACTGTTGCATTCAGCTTGGCAACATCGGCGGGATTACCCGTTTTATCGACAATCACAACCTGCAATTCGCCAGCATTAAATTCAACATCCACAGTCCAGCCCATGGCCACCTGCGCGGCGCGTTCGGCGTTAAATCCGTGGCCCGCAATATATTTTTGCTTTGATACAACGCCAGGAAACGTGCTTACCGCGCTGTAGGCCATATAGAAATTCACGGTTATAATCACAGCAAAAAAGCTAACAATAATAAATAATACCTTGCGGCCAGTCAGTGTTTTTTCTGTTGCCTTATCCATCATCGCCCTCTTCCGTTAAAGACAGTCTCAACCAAAGATTTTTCTTCGCTGACCTTGTCTTTGATTGCCATTGTAAATTCTGTTCGTTGCGCTTTGGCCGGATTGCTCCGTTTTGGTGCCGTTATGTAAACTCTTTGTAGCAGAGTTTTATCGGCAGGAACAACTACACTTTTGCCATCTTGCCCCTCAAGCGAAAGAGTTAAATCCTCGCCGGTGATGTGAAAATGGAATGTCCGGTCATCCCCGTGTTTGTTGCGCAAGCGCACATCATAAGTGTTGCGGATGGTGCCGTCAGACAGGGTGACAAATATCGGATTTCGAACCGGCGCAACCGTCATATCAATAGCCGGACGAACCAGCAGCGCCACCACCAGACCAATCCCAATCGCAGACCAGATAACGGTGTAGGTCATAGTGCGCGCCCGAAAAACGTGATGCCAGGCTGACCGCGGCTCTTCGCCAGCAACTTCACGCGGCTCATCGGAAAATGCCAGATAGTCGATCAACCCGCGCGGCTTGCCAATTTTATCCATAATTTCATCGCAAGCATCAATGCACAAGGCACAGGTAATGCACTCGAGCTGTTGACCATCACGAATATCAATCCCCGCCGGGCAAACATTTACACAGGCCATGCAGTCAATGCAGTCGCCTTTTTCTTCGGTGTCTTTTTTGCGCTTCTTGCCGCGTGGCTCGCCGCGCCAGTGACGATAGCCGACCATCAAGGTATCTTCGTCCATCATCGCGGCCTGAATGCGCGGCCATGGGCACATATAAATGCAGATTTGCTCACGCGCAAACCCGCCGAACAACACCGTTGTCACCGTTAAAATAAGGATAGTCACATAGGCAGCCGAGTGCGCATTGAGCGTAACCAGATCAACCGCCAAGGTTGGGGCGTCGGCAAAATAAAACACCCATGCGCCACCGGTTGCCAGCCCGATCAACAACCAGACAAACCATTTAAATATCCGAAGGCGCCATTTTTTCAGATCCCATTTAGAGTTCCAGAGGCGGAACTGGGCGTTTCTGTCGCCCTCGATCCAGCGTTCGGTTAGAATAAACAGATCGGTCCAGACGGTTTGCGGGCAGGCATAACCGCACCAGACCCGGCCCAGCGCCGAGGTGAACAGAAACAAGCCCAAACCGGCCATAATCAGCAAGCCCGCAATAAAGTAAAATTCATGCGGCCAGATCTGGATCATGAAAAAGAAAAAGCGCCGGCCGGCCAAGTCGATCAAAATGGCCTGATCAGGCAAATTCGGGCCACGATCCCAACGCAACCAAGGGCCTAAATAATAGATCCCCAAAGTCAGGATCAAAATCCACCACTTCAGTCTGCTAAAAGTCCCTTTAACTTTTTGCGGGAACACAGGCTCACGGGCTACGTATAATTTTGGAGGTTTTTTTATCGTATCGCTCACGGGATTT
>CAYYXZ010000133.1:0-5735 GCA_964475715.1 uncultured Marinosulfonomonas sp.
TTACCAATCTTCGCGAACCACTGTACGGGTTTTTACCGGCAGCTTCATCGCAGCCAATCGCAAAGCTTCACGCGCAACAGCATCGGTAACACCGTCGATTTCAAACAGGATGCGGCCAGGTTTAACTTTGGCAGCCCAGAAATCAACAGAACCCTTACCTTTACCCATCCGAACCTCGGTTGGTTTGCTTGTCACAGGCACGTCTGGGAAAATCCGGATCCAGACCCGGCCCTGACGCTTCATGTGGCGCGTCATCGCCCGGCGAGCCGCCTCGATCTGACGCGCAGTGATGCGTTCAGGTTCGATCGTTTTCAGCCCGTAAGTGCCAAAGTTCAGATCAGTGCCGCCTTTTGCCTGACCATGAATACGGCCTTTGTGCATTTTGCGAAATTTTGTACGCTTTGGTTGTAGCATTTTTCATACCCTCCTTAGCGACGGCCGCCAGCACCACGGGGTGCAGGGCCTTGCTGGAGTTGCTCTAATTTACGGTCACGCGCCTGTGGATCATGCTCCATGATCTCGCCTTTAAAGATCCAGACCTTGATGCCGATGATGCCATAGGCAGTCAGCGCTTCAGCGTGTGCGTAATCGATATCGGCGCGCAATGTGTGCAGCGGAACCCGACCTTCGCGGTACCATTCAGTCCGGGCAATCTCGGCACCACCAAGACGACCTGCAACATTCACACGAATGCCAAGAGCACCCATGCGCATGGTGGTTTGAACCGTACGCTTCATGGCCCGACGAAATGATACACGACGTTCCAGCTGTTGCGCGATATTTTCAGCAACCAGTGCGGCGTCCATTTCAGGCTTGCGAACCTCGACAATATTCAGATGCAATTCGCTGTCTGTCATCGCGGCCAGTTTTTTGCGCAGAGTTTCGATGTCTGCGCCTTTCTTGCCGATGATAACGCCAGGACGTGCAGTGTGAACCGTAACGCGGCATTTTTTATGCGGGCGCTCGATGATCACACGGCTGATGCCAGCCTGCTTGCAATCTTCCTTGATAAAGGCGCGCATTTTGATGTCTTCCAGCAGAAGGTTACCAAAATCCTTGGATTCCGCATACCAGCGGCTGTCCCAAGTGCGGTTAATCTGCAGGCGCATGCCAATTGGATTAATCTTCTGACCCATTATGCTTGCTCCTCAACTTCACGAACCAAAATGGTGAGCTCGGAAAACGGTTTCAGGATTTTGCCAAACCGACCACGGGCACGTGGACGACCACGTTTCAAAGTCATGTTTTTGCCAACCCAGGCTTCCGCAACGATCAAACCGTCAACATCCAGATTGTGGTTGTTTTCAGCATTGGCAATCGCGGACTGAAGACATTTTTTAACATCGTCAGAAATACGTTTTTTGGAAAACGTCAGGTCCGTCAGGGCCTTGTCCACCTTTTTGCCACGAATCATCTGTGCAACCAGATTAAGTTTCTGCGCGCTGGTACGAAGCATGCGCGTTTTCGCCATCGCTTCGTTATCCGCCACGCGGCGTGCGTTTTTTTGCTTACCCATGACTTATTTCCGCTTCGCTTTTTTATCCGCAGCGTGACCGTAATAGGTGCGAGTTGGCGCAAATTCACCAAACTTCTGACCAATCATATCTTCGGTTACGTTGACAGGGATGTGTTTACGGCCGTTATAAACGCCAAATGTCAAACCCACAAATTGCGGCAGGATTGTCGAGCGACGCGACCAGATTTTAATAACTTCATTGCGACCGGATTCCTTGCTGACTGCGGCTTTTTTAAGCACATAGCCATCAACAAACGGGCCTTTCCATAGAGAACGTGCCATATGCTAACGCCCCTTCTTCTTGGCGTGACGCGACCGGATAATCAGGCGGCTCGACGCTTTTTTCTTATTACGGGTGCGGGCACCTTTGGTTGGTTTGCCCCAAGGCGAAACCGGATGACGACCACCGGACGTACGACCCTCACCACCACCATGGGGGTGATCGACCGGGTTCATCACAACACCACGAACCGACGGGCGAATGCCCTTGTGACGGTTACGGCCAGCCTTACCAAAGTTCTGGTTCGAATTGTCAGGGTTTGAAACGGCACCAACGGTACACATACATTCCTGACGCACCATGCGCAGCTCGCCCGAAGACAGACGAATTTGCGCATAACCACCATCACGGCCAACGAACTGTGCGTAAGTTCCGGCAGCACGGGCGATTTGACCACCCTTGCCGGGCTTCATTTCGATGTTGTGGATGATTGTGCCGATTGGCAAACCCGAAAACGGCATCGCATTGCCCGGCTTCACGTCGGCCTTGGCCGATGCGATAACCTTGTCACCAACGGCCAAGCGCTGTGGCGCGATGATATAGGCCTGCTCACCATCTTCATATTTAATTAACGCGATGAATGCAGTCCGGTTCGGGTCATATTCGATCCGCTCCACGGTTGCTGCAACATCAAATTTGTTACGTTTAAAATCAACGATCCGGTAAAGACGTTTAGCGCCCCCACCTTTGCGACGCATCGTGATCCGTCCGGTGTTGTTCCGGCCGCCGTGTTTGCTTAATCCCTCAGTCAGGGATTTAACAGGACGTCCTTTCCAAAGCTCCGAACGGTCGATCAGAACCAACCCGCGTTGGCCTGGCGTCGTCGGTTTATACGACTTTAATGCCATGCTTTCTGTCTTCCGTTAGCTTTGAGATCTGACTAAACAGACCCCGGTTAAAATAGCCTCAGCCCCGAAAAATCGGGGCTGAGGTAGTAGATTCGTTGCTTACTATCAGAGGCCTGTCGAGACGTCGATAGTGTTTCCTTCTTCAAGGGTGACATAAGCCTTTTTAACGTCTTTGCGCGTGCCCAGCTGGCCACGGAAACGTTTGACTTTACCCTTGGTGATCACCGTGTTGACGGCCTTGACCTTGACACCAAACAAGCTTTCAACGGCCTCTTTGATCTGTGGTTTATTGGCCGCAATCGCCACCTCAAAAACAACAGCGTTATTTTCAGACGCCATCGTTGCTTTTTCGGTGATGATCGGCTTGCGGATCACATCGTAATGTTCTGCTTTAGTGCTCATTTCAAACGGGCCTCCAGTGCTTGCACCCCTGCTTTGGTCAACACCAAAGTGTCGCGCTTCAGGATGTCATAAACATTCGCACCCATTGACGGCAAAATATCCAGGCCCTCAATGTTACGCGCGGCTTTGGCAAAGCTTTCGCTGACCGTCGCACCATCGATAACCAATGCGCGCTTCCAGCCCAACTCCTTGATCGCCTTGGCCAATGTCGAAGTTTTTGCATCCTTCCAATCGGCCGTATCAATCACAACCAACTCGCCTGCGATCGCTTTTGCAGACAACGCATGTTTTAAGCCGAGTTTGCGGAATTTCTTCGTCAACTCATGGCCGTGGCTGCGCGGCGTCGGGCCTTTGTAAACACCACCACCGCGAAAGATCGGGGCCGAACGTGCGCCGTGACGTGCGCCACCGGTGCCTTTTTGGCGATAGATCTTTTTGGTGGAATAGTTAACTTCGGAACGGGTCTTTACCTTGTGGGTGCCGGCCTGCGCATTGTTACGCTGCCAGCGCACAACACGGTGCAGAATATCGGCACGCGGCTCCAGTGCGTAAATCTCGTCGCCAAGATCAACAGAACCGGATTTTTCGCCATCAAGTTTGATCACGTCGATTTTCATGCGTCATCTCCCTCTTTCTCGGCTGGAACTTCAGCCTCAGTTGCTTTTACAGCCGAACGCAGCGCCGCAGGAAAAACAACATTATCAGCTGTCGGCTTTTTCACCGCATCCTTCAATGTCACCCATCCACCCTTGGAACCAGGAACCGCACCCTTGACCATAATCAAGCCACGATCCGCATCCGTGCGAACAACTTCAAGATTTTGCGTGGTGATACGGGCAGCACCCATATGACCAGCCATTCTCTTGCCTTTGAACACTTTACCCGGATCCTGACACTGACCAGTCGAGCCGTGGCTACGGTGACTAATCGACACACCGTGCGTGGCGCGAAGCCCCTTAAAGTTGTGACGCTTCATCGCACCGGCAAAACCTTTACCAATCGAGGTGCCGGTTACGTCAACGTATTGGCCCTCAAAATAATGATCGGCAATGATTTCTTCACCAATTTGGATCAGGTTTTCAGGGGCAACCCGAAATTCCACAATCTTGCGTTTCGGCGCGACTTTGGCCGCCGCAAAGTGACCACGCATTGCTTTTGAAACGCGCTTTACCTTGGCTGTGCCTGTGCCCAGCTGAACAGCTGTGTAGCCATCTTTTTCAACCGTGCGGGTCGCTACAACCTGCAGGTTATCGAGTTGCAGAACGGTTACAGGAATCTGTTTGCCGTCCTCCATGAAAAGACGGGTCATGCCCATCTTTTTTGCAATTACACCAGAGCGCATCTGATTGCCCCCTTAAACCTTGATTTCGACGTCAACACCGGCCGCAAGATCAAGCTTCATCAGCGCATCTACGGTTTGAGGTGTCGGGTCAACAATATCCAGCAGGCGTTTATGCGTGCGGATTTCGAACTGCTCACGCGCTTTTTTGTTCACGTGTGGACTGCGCAGAACGGTGAATTTTTCAATTTTGTTTGGCATCGGGATTGGGCCACGCACAGTGGCGCCCGTCCGTTTAGCGGTGCTGACGATCTCTTGGGTGCTGGCATCCAACACCCGATAGTCAAACGCTTTTAGCCGAATGCGAATAGTTTGGCTTTGCATTTCGTTAGCCTTTCGAGGCTTATAAGTTGATAGGAGGGCCACCGGCTCATCCGGTGGCCCTCGTCGAACCTGATCGTTCTAATTAGGCAAGAATTTTGGAAACCACACCGGCACCAACCGTACGGCCACCTTCGCGGATCGCAAAACGCAGACCGTCTTCCATGGCAATCGGTGCAATCAGCTCAACTTCGAACTTCAGATTGTCACCAGGCATTACCATTTCGGTGCCTTCTGGCAGGGTCACTGTGCCGGTTACATCCGTTGTACGAAAGTAAAACTGTGGACGATAGTTGGCAAAGAACGGCGTGTGACGGCCACCCTCTTCTTTGGTCAAAATATAGGCTTCGGCCTCGAATTTTGTGTGCGGCTTAACCGAGCCGGGCTTACAAAGAACCTGACCACGCTCAACACCTTCACGCTCAATACCGCGCAGCAAAACACCAACGTTATCACCGGCTTCACCACGATCCAGCAGCTTGCGGAACATTTCAACGCCCGTACAAGTGGTCTTTTTCGTGTCGCGGATACCGATGATTTCGATTTCTTCGCCAACGTTGACCACGCCACGCTCAATACGGCCCGTTACCACGGTACCACGGCCGGAAATCGAGAACACATCCTCGATCGGCAACAGAAACGGCTGATCAATCGCGCGCTCTGGTGTCGGGATGTATTCGTCAACCGCAGCCATCAGGGCGCGGATAGAATTTTCACCGATTTCAGGGTTGCGGCCCTCCATCGCTGCCAAGGCAGAACCAGGAATTACCGGAATGTCATCGCCAGGATATTCGTAGCTGGACAGCAGCTCGCGGATTTCCATTTCAACCAACTCAAGCAGCTCGTCATCGTCCACTTGGTCAACTTTGTTCATGTAAACAACCATGTACGGAATGCCCACTTGCCGTCCCAACAAGATGTGCTCGCGTGTCTGAGGCATTGGACCATCGGCTGCGTTCACAACCAAGATAGCACCATCCATTTGTGCCGCACCGGTGATCATGTTTTTCACATAATCGGCGTGGCCCG
>CAYYXZ010000134.1:0-5693 GCA_964475715.1 uncultured Marinosulfonomonas sp.
CCTTCACAACCAACACATCCTTAAAGCACTGGTGATCTTCGGCACGATAATGCGTCGGGCCATTGCCCAGACCGTCAAAATCGTAACCTTCCAGCGCTTCTACAACCGCGCAAGGGTTGAAGGATTTGGCCCGGTTCACCGCATCGGCATAAAGCAGCGTCTGGCAATAAACCGTGTGCGCAGCCTGGCTTGGCGGGAAGCCGTATTTGGTGCCGAATGATCTAACGAACGCTTTTGAGCCTTCATCCTGTAGCGACCAGTGCCAGTTGGTTGAGCCATAAATGCCCTTCACCGCAGCGCCCGCACCTTTGGCCATCAGGCGCGAGTAAAGCGGCACGATGATTTCAAAGTTCTTGCCGTTGACAACCCGGTCTTTCAGGCCAAACTGAACCGCGTTGGTCAGCGAGTTAACCATGTTGCCGCCGTAATGGTTCAGCACCAGAACATCGGCATCCGATTGCAGAACTTGCGCAATATACGAGCTGAAATCGGTTTGGGTTAGCGGGGTTAAGATGGTGTTGACGGTTTCCCAGCCGATGGCCTCGGTCGCGGTGCGGATGGCTTCTTCGGTGGTGTAGCCCCAGTTGTAATCGGCCGTCAGATGGAACGCCTTGCGATCTGTCCCATACGCTTTTTTCAACACAGGCGCCAATGCGGCACCGGACATGTAGCTGTTAAAGAAGTGACGGAAACCATTGGCTTTTCTGTCTTTGCCGGTGGTATCATTCGAGTGGGTCAGACCGGCCATGAAGATCACGCCAGCTTCTTGGCAAAGCGCCTGAACCGCCACGGCAACACCCGAGGACGAGCCGCCGGTGATCATCACCGCGTTGTCTTTTTCGATCATGGATTTGGCCGAGGCACGCGCCGCGTCCGATTTGGTTTGGGTGTCACCGGTTACAAATTCAACCTTGTGACCCATGATCCCGGCACCATCCAGCGTTTTTGAGCTAAACGTGGCCATCATGCCGCCATCGCCGCCACCATTCAGGTGTTCGACAGCCAGTTTATAGGCGCGCAGCTGATCGGCGCCCTCATCGGCATAGGGGCCAGATTGTGGCACGTTGAAACCCAGCGTAACAGTGCCGCCAGACGGGGCATTGGTAAAGCCCGTGTTGCCGGCAGCCCAGACATTTCCGGTGAAAAGCGTCGGTATCGCAAGACCCGCACCAGCCACTGCGCCAGTCTTTAACAGACCGCGGCGTGTAAGTTTATTGGACATGTAATTCCTCCCATATTCGGGTTAACCCCGAGTTAATGGCTGTGCCTTCCACGCACGGCCATGTCCTTTTACAAGGATGCCATATAATCGCCTTTTAATAGTCAATATTGCAACAACTAGCTTGAATTGTTGAACAAACTTGTAAATATTTATACAAATACTGGGATTTTTTTGTAAACTTATTTGCAAAGATTAATCTCAAGCCCTTGAGAAATTGAGAAAAATAGGAGAGATCAACATGGCTCGATTGGCCTTGACCGGCAGCCGCATTCGCGCAAAACGGCTGGAACTGGGTATAAAACAGGCTGCTTTGGCGCGGATTGTCGGGGTTTCGCCGGCCTATCTGAATTTAATCGAGCACAATAAACGCAGAATCGGCGGCAAATTATTGCTCGATCTGGCGCGCCAGTTGGGGGTTGATGCTTCGGATTTATCCGAAGGGGCAGGGGCGGCTTTGGTGGCCGGTTTGCAAGAGGCCGCAAGCCGCGCGCAGATGGATAATTTGGCCGGAATTGACGAATTTGCCAGCCGCTTTCCGGCTTGGGCGTCACTGGTTCTTGCCCAGCAAAACCGGATTTCCGGGCTGGATCACCGGGTGGCGATGCTGACCGACCGTCTAAGTTATGACCCGAAATTATCCGAGGCGCTGCACGAATTGTTATCTTCAGTGACGGCCATTCGCTCAACCGCGGCGATTTTGGTCGGGCCGCAAACCGTCGCCCCCGAGTGGCAGGCGCGTTTTCAGCAAAATTTATACGAAGACGCCAAACGTCTGGCCGACGGGGCCGGTGTGCTGGCCAAGTATCTGGATGTATCCGAAGATGAAAATCAGGTTCCCAGCTTGCCACAAGAGGAGCTGGAGAGCTGGCTGGCGGCGCGTGATTTTCATCTGGAAGCGTTGGAGCAGGGCGGTGACATAAAGGATGCAAAGGCCGGTGATTTGTTGCAAGATTATTTGCAGCGCTATCGCCGCGATGTGGCGCGTTTGCCGTTAAAGCCGTTTGCGGCTGGCGTGGTTGCTGGCGATGATCCGTTGCAGTTGGCTGAAAAATTTGGCGTTGATATGGCCACGGTTTTGCGCCGGATTGCCAGTTTGCCAAAAAATACAGGCCAGAATACAGGCCAGAATATGGGGCAGGAGGGCGTTGGTCTGCTGATTTGCGATGCTTCGGGCACGCTGTTGTTGCGAAAACCGGTCGAAGGGTTTGCCATGCCGCGCTTTGGTTCGGGTTGTCCGGTTTGGCCGCTTTATCAGGCGCTGGCGCGTCCCGGGGTGCCTTTGCGCCAAAGGCTGGAACATATCGGGCGTGACGCGCCGCAGTTTTTGGCCTATGCAATCGCGCAGCCCGTGGAGCAGAGCGGCTTTGGGGTTGCGCCTGTGATCGAGGCAACGATGCTGATTGTGCCACAGCCGCGCCGCGATAATGGTCGCGATAATGGCTGTGATGATTTGCAGCGGGTGTGTTCGCAAGGCGGCTGCGGCGGGCGTCATTGACAGATATTTTGACATAGGCCCGCAAGCTGTAGATACTGAGCAAGATACTGCGTAAAAAGCCACGCGGCCAACTGTCAAAAAGGAGCCTGACAGATGGGCAATAAAATTCTTCTGATCGAGGATGAGCCAAACATTGCACAAGCCATCAGCTTTATTCTAAAGCGCGACGGCTGGGCTGTTACAACCCATGAGGACGGGCGCACCGCGTTCGGGGCGATTATACGTCATGCGCCCGATTTGCTGATCCTTGATGTGATGCTGCCGGGGCGTTCGGGGTATGATATTTTGCAAGATGTGCGCAGCGATGCCGCCACGCTGGATTTGCCGGTTTTAATGCTGACGGCGCGTGGCCAGGCCAAAGACCGCGAGATGGCACAGCGTCTGGGCGCCAGCCGTTTTATGACCAAGCCGTTTTCCAACACCGAAATTCTGGCCTGCATCCGCGAATTGCTGGGCAAATGACAAAACCACGCCAGCCTTTGTTTCTAGAGCGCGAAACCTACCGGCATCGCCGCGTTGCCGATGCCGCGCGCCTGTTGCCGATTTTAGGGTTTTTGGCCCTGTGTTTGCCAATTTTATGGGCCGATGAACAGCTGACGTCCAACGGAATGCTTTATTTATTCGGGGTCTGGATTGTGTTGATGATCGGGGCGCGGATGTTGGCGCGGCGTTTGTGTAAGGCTGGCGCAAAAAATGACGCACAAAAGCCGGATCAGAGCGGCTGATGCCGTCATTCAACACCCTGATTGTGGTTTCTCTGGGCTATGTGGCGGTGCTGTTTTTGGTGGCGTTTGTGGCGGATCGCCGCGCCAGACGCGGCCAGTTGGGCTGGTTGCGATCACCGTTGGTTTACACGCTTAGCCTGTCGGTTTATTGCACGGCCTGGACATTTTACGGCGCGGTCGGTTATGCGGCGCGATCGGGGCTTGAATTTTTAACAATCTATCTGGGACCGACATTGGTTTTGGTCGGCTGGTGGTGGATTTTGCGCAAACTGGTGCGCATTGGCCGCAGTCAGCGCATCACCTCGATTGCCGATCTGGTTTCGTCGCGCTATGGCAAATCAAACATGCTGGGCGTGGTCGTCACCCTGATGGCGGTGATTGGCACCACACCATATATTGCGCTGCAATTACAATCTGTTACCCTGTCATTTGCCGTATTTGCCCATAGTGAATCAGGCAGCTGGGTGGCCGATAACCTGAATGCAACCGCGTTTTGGGTTGCGGTTGGTTTGGGGCTGTTTACCGTGCTGTTCGGCACCCGAAATCTGGACGCCAACGAGCGCCATTACGGTGTGGTGATGGCCATCGCGCTTGAGGCTGTGGTGAAGCTGTTTGCGTTGATTGCCGTCGGTGTTTTTGTGGTCTGGGGCATTGCGGATGGGCCGGCCGATATTTTGGCGCGCATTGATGCCTCGCCGATTGCGGCCTGGGAATTGAGACCGGGGCGTTGGGCCAGTTTGATCTTTTTGTCGGCGGTGGCATTCATAACCCTGCCGCGGATGTTTCAGGTTATGGTGGTGGAAAATTCCGACGAGCGCCATTTGGCCACCGCCAGCTGGGCTTTTCCGCTGTATTTATTTTTGATCAGCCTGTTTGTGTTGCCCATCGCCGTGGTCGGGCTGGATTTGTTGCCCCCCGGCTCGAACCCCGATTTATTCGTGCTGACGGTGCCGTTGTCACAGGGGCAAAACGGGCTAGCGATGTTGGCGTTTCTGGGCGGGTTTTCATCGGCAACATCAATGGTGATTGTGGCGGCGATTGCGCTGTCAACCATGGTTTCAAACCACATCGTGATGCCGGTTTGGTTAAGCGTTTCGCAGCAAGGCGCGATGGTTTCGGGCGATGTGCGCCAAGTGGTTTTAATGGCGCGGCGCTTCTCGATTGCGCTGATTTTGGCGCTGGGATATGCGTATTTTCGGGTGACGGGGGGCGGTGCGGCGCTGGCCTCGATCGGGCTGATTTCATTTGTCGGGGTGGCGCAGTTTTTTCCGGTAATTATGGGCGGAATTTTCTGGCGCGGAGCCACCAAAGCGGGCGCGCTCGCCGGCTTGCTGACCGGCTTTGTGCTTTGGGCTTACACCTTGTTTTTGCCCAGTTTTGGCGGCAGTTTCATCCTGTCGGCCTCGGTTTTGGCCGATGGTCCGTGGGGGCTGATCTGGTTGCGCCCGCACGGGCTGTTCGGGATTGGCGGCACAGACCCTTTGGGCGCGTCTTTATTCTGGAGCCTGACCCTGAACACCATCGCTTTTTGCGCGGTTTCGCTGATGAGTTTCCCAAAGCCGCTGGAGCGTTTGCAGGGGGCGCAATTTGTGAATGTGTTCGAGCATAATCCGGCCGCTCGGGTCTGGGTTGGTGATTTTGCCGGTGCGCAGGATTTGCTGTTGATGTCGCAGCGTATTTTGGGTGCCAAGCAGGCCCAGAACCTGTTCACAAGGGCTGCGTCAGATCAGGGCAAGGCGGGTCATTTACCCGATACCTCGCCGGATTTTTTGCAACGTCTAGAGCGCGAATTGGCAGGTTCTGTTGGGGCGGCCACAGCGCATGCGATGGTGCGCCAGATTGTTGGCGGGGCCAGCGTTTCGGTTGGTGATTTGATGGCCGTGGCTGATGAAACCGCGCAGATGCTGGAATATTCGAACCGGCTTGAGCAAAAGACATCCGAGCTGGGTCGCACCGCGCGTGCTTTGCGTGAAGTGAACGAAAAGTTAACCGACATTTCGCTGCAAAAGGATGCGTTTTTAAGCCAGATTAGCCATGAGTTGCGCACGCCCATGACGTCGATCCGCGCGTTTTCGGAAATACTGCGCGAAGACAGTGGGTTATCGGCCAAACAGCGCACCAAATACGCCAATATTATTCATGACGAAACGCTACGTTTAACGCGTTTGCTGGATAATTTGCTGGATCTGAGCGTGTTGGAAAACGGGCAGGTTGCGCTGGATTTACAGGCGGTGAATTTGCATGATGTGAT
>CAYYXZ010000135.1:0-3053 GCA_964475715.1 uncultured Marinosulfonomonas sp.
CCGTCGAAATACGGATGATTCTATCATCGGAAAATCCGGCAACTTTTTTCCAGATATCGGCCGCTTCATCATCAGTGTGATAAACGGTCACCAGTAATTTTTTTGCATCCACTTGCAGCTCTTTTGTGAGCAACTCCCAAGCAAACGCAATGGCATCATCCTTAAAGTAATCGCCAAACGAGAAATTCCCCAACATTTCAAAAAATGTGTGATGGCGCGAAGTATGGCCGACATTGTCCAGATCATTGTGTTTTCCACCCGCCCGAACACATTTTTGCGATGTTACCGCACAGTTATAATCACGGGTTTCAAGGCCGGTAAACAGATTTTTAAACTGCACCATTCCGGCATTTGTGAACATCAAAGTCGGATCATTTCTTGGCACCAAGGGCGAGCTGGGCAGGATTTCATGCTGTTGGGCGCCAAAATAGTTTAAAAATGTGCTGCGAATATCATTCAGGCTTGGCATGTTGGGCTCTTTTAAACAAAATTTCGGGTCCCATCCGTTTATAACTGCTCGGCCGTGCTGTCCACAAAAACTAAACCCCAAAAGCAAAGGGCCACCCGTTTGCGACAGGTGGCCCAGATCATTTCTATTTTTGCAGCACTATGCCTCCAGCACACCTGCATCATCATCTTTGATTTCCGGCATATCAAACTCAAGCCCGTGAGCAGCTCGGATTTTGTCCTCGATTTCATAGGCCATCCGGCTGTGTTCTTTCAGATATGTTTTGGCATTTTCACGGCCCTGACCAATACGCTCGTCTCCATAGGAAAACCACGACCCGGCCTTATCCACAATCCCCGCTTTCACACCCAAATCCAGCAATTCGCCCATTTTGGAAATTCCAACGCCGTACATGATGTCAAACTCTACCTGTTTAAACGGCGGGGCCACCTTGTTTTTAACAACCTTTACACGGGTCGCATTACCCACGATTTCATCGCGGTCTTTCAGCGCACCAATACGGCGAATGTCCAGTCGAACCGAGGCGTAGAATTTTAGCGCATTGCCACCAGTGGTCGTTTCCGGACTACCAAACATCACACCTATTTTCATTCTGATCTGGTTAATAAAAATCACCGTGCAGCCAGATCGTGAAATTGAACTGGTCAATTTTCGCATGGCTTGGCTCATCAAACGGGCGTGCACGCCAACGCTAGCATCCCCCATATCACCCTCGAGCTCCGATTTTGGCGTAAGTGCGGCAACCGAATCGATCACAACCATACTTACAGCACCCGAACGCACCAAGGTGTCTGTGATTTCCAGCGCCTGCTCCCCCGTATCAGGT
Organism: uncultured Marinosulfonomonas sp.; assembly: GCA_964475715.1. Classification (GTDB taxonomy): domain Bacteria; phylum Pseudomonadota; class Alphaproteobacteria; order Rhodobacterales; family Rhodobacteraceae; genus Profundibacter. The sequence continues at coordinate 1,296 of CAYYXZ010000135.1, forward strand.
TGCGAGATCAGCAGGTCGTCGGTGTTAACACCCAGATTTTTGGCGTAGAGCGGATCCAGCGCATGCTCTGCGTCAATAAATGCACAAACGCCACCTTTTTTCTGTGCCTCGGCCACACAATGCAGCGTCAGCGTAGTTTTTCCCGATGCTTCAGGGCCATAAATTTCAATCACGCGCCCTTTTGGAATACCGCCAATACCAAGCGCAATATCTAAACCAAGTGATCCGGTGGACGTTGCCTCAATTTCCTGAACAGCCCCTTCTTGGCCAAGCTTCATAATCGAACCTTTACCAAATTGACGTTCAATCTGGGACAGCGCTGAATCAAGCGCTTTTTGTTTGTCTGTATCGCGCTTGTTATTCATTTTTAATAAATCTGCTGTTGCCATTGTTTTTTCCCTTATTCCATAATTACCCTTAGACAGCAATCACTACGTATGTTCACGTGATGTTCTTATGAGGCCAAAACGAGAACAATTCAATTAAAATTCTTATAAATACAGCTTCTTACAGAAAGATTAAAATTTTGTTACCAACGCTTCCTAAAGCGCATTACCGTTAACCTGCTGTTTGCAATGTTAAATATTACCATCTCTTTGCAGACTGCTTGGTTTTTTAGTGCAGTTGACGCTGTACTGTCTTTGTCAAATCGCTCAAAGAAAACGGCTTGGGTAAGAAAACCGAATTTGGAACGGACGCCTGATTGCCGACAGCATCCTCTTTTGCATACCCGGAAACAAACACCACCTTTACATCCGGGCGGGCTATAAGTGCTTTTTTCACCCAACTCGGTCCATCCATACCAGGCATAATTACGTCTGTAACAAAAACGTCTACCGTCAATGTTTCATCTTCTAAGGTTTTCAAGGCTTCCTCTGCGCTCTCGGCCTCAATCACTGTATAGCCGCGTAGACGCAATGCTCGTGATGCAAAAGCGCGCACGGGTGCTTCATCCTCGACCAGCAAAATGACTCCCTCGCCTTGCTTTAGAGAAGAACTGGCTATTTCAACGCTCACGGGGTTTTGCGGCATTGCAACTTTATCATGAGCCGGAAAGTACAGTGTAAAACATGTACCACTGCCAACTTCACTATCCACAAAAATATAACCGCCCGATTGCTTGACAATGCCATAAGCGGTAGACAAGCCAAGACCCGTACCTTCCCCCACAGCTTTGGTTGTATAAAATGGCTCAAATATCTTGTGCCGCTTGTCAGGCGCTATTCCCGCGCCATGATCGATGACTTTTACCATAACATAATTTCCTGCAGGCACTTCTACCCGATCCCGTTCCAGTGGATCCGCCAAGGTTATATCTGTGGTTTCTATCCTAATTTCACCACCTTGGGGCATCGCGTCACGGGCATTCACTACCAAATTCATCAAAACCTGCTCCAGCTGGCGTTTATCCGCGCGGATCGGGTGCAAGCCTGGATCATGCGACAAGGAAAGCCTAACTTTTTCACCCACAAGCCGGTTTAACAGATGGGTCAGATCCGACAACGTATCGCGCAGGTCAAGAATTTCAGGTTGTAGGTTTTGTTTGCGAGAATATGCTAACAGCTGCCCGACCAAACTGGCCGCGCGGTTGGCATTCTGGTTGATCTGCACCAAATCTCCGTAATCAGGATCGCCTTGATCATGGCGCAGCATCAGCAAATCACAATGGCCTGAAATCGCCGTCAACAGATTGTTAAAATCATGCGCAATACCACCGGCAAGCTGGCCAATCGCTTGCATTTTCTGGCTCTGCACAAA
>CAYYXZ010000135.1:3153-5684 GCA_964475715.1 uncultured Marinosulfonomonas sp.
AATTGCCATCCACTGTTCATCTCACCGGTCAGTGCCCCCGGTAACAAATAAATTTCACGCCGCCCCGCAGCGCCCTGTAATTCCGCAACAAGTGTGCGCAAGTTTCCGTCCTTGCCGGCAACTTCATGCTCCTGACCGCTGGAAATGGGCAGATCATTAAACACCCGATCCAAGGTTTTAACCCGTCCGCCCAATAATTGGCGCATAGCGTCATTCATAAACAGGATCGTGCCCGATTTTGAAGCCGTCAGCATCGGCAAACTTAATCCTTCGGCCCCACGACTGTTAATAACCCGCTCACCCATATCCTCAAGACGCCACAAGAACCCGCCGGAAATCTGATGCACAGCCAGCCGGATATGCCCGCGCCGCGTTACCAGATCTTCGCGCGCAGCCCCCAGCGCGGTCGCCTTGTTTTGCATCCGAAACAGCACCGCAGACGGGTTTGCAAACATATCACGCAACACAGTTGCAAGCGAATTTCCCTGACTGTTGGTAAAGCGTTCCTTGGCGGCATCATTCATATAGCCAACTTCGCCATCCGTATCCGTTACAAAGCTGGGTGATGCATCATTGGCCACAAATGCACAAACACCGCGGTGAACCTGCTGTGTAGCCCGCTTGCGCTTCACCACACCCAGTTTTGAAAGCAACGCTATAAACCCAAGCGTAACCCCGGCCGTCATCAACAATATGCCAAACATCGGATCCGGCACAAAAAACGCCGCCAAAAACAGCACAACGCCGAACAGTCCCAGATACATCAGTTTATCCGACATTAAAATTTTGCTCTGGGTCGTAAAATTTGGCGTAACCGCCCAATGAGTCACCGTTAATTCCCCGTATATTGATTCGTGCTTACCCCAGTTTCAGCCCCAAACAGTTAAGCATAGATTAAAATCGGGGTAGAAAAACCAAAATGACAACTACGGGTTGACTATGGCCAATATTACTTGCGCGTCAAGAGAGCGCAGTAAAATCCATCACCCCCGTCAAGCGGCGTAAAACGGGTTTGCAAGCTGCATTTCCAATCAGGATGCGACGCTAAAAAGCCTGCGATCTGCGCGGAATTTTCAACATCAAGCAACGAACAGGTGCAATATGCCAGCCCCCCGTCAGGCGCGACAAACTGTGCAGCACGGGCCAGAATATCGGCCTGAATAGCGCATAAATCATCCAGCTGCGCCTGATCCAGAGACCACTTTGCCGCCGGCGAACGTCGCCACGCACCACTGCCCGAACACGGCACATCGCACAGCACAAAATCAAAGGGGGCAGCGCCATTTAACGCATCGGTCTCAAGCCTGGAAATTTCAACACCGGCACGCGCGCCGCGATCGGGCAAATCCTTCATCCGCTCGGGGTTGGCATCATGGGCAAAATAATCGGCATCCACACGCGCTGCCATTGCCAGAACCTTGCCACCACCACCGGCGCAATAATCCAGCACGCGGCTATCCGGTTTCAAGGGCAGCAAATCAACCACGGCCTGCGAGGCCGCATCCTGCAATTCAATCCGGCCGTCTTTGTAAGGCGCGCTCAGATGCACACGGCGCGGGTTTTCGACCACTTCAAGTGCGGTGGGCGACAGCGGGTGCGCACGGCTGGAAATGCCTTCTTTGGCAAGCGCATCCACGGCCATTTCACGGCTGGTTTTCAGGGTGTTTACACGCAAAAACAGCGGCGCGCGGTGTTGCAATGCGTGGCAAATCGGGGCGAAATCAGCGCCAAGGCTGGCTTGCAAACCGGGTGCAATCCAGTCGGGGCAATCAAGCGCGGTGTTGCCCTTGGGCACGGCGTTATGGGCGGCCTCGGTTTGGCTCAGCTCTTCGGGCGCGTGGCCAATGCCGGTGAAAAATTCCTGCGGATCCACACCTTGCGCGCGCAGCAATCCCAGAATAATACCACGGCCGGTTTGCGCCCCGCCCAGATGCGCAAATGATCGTTTGCAGCGCAGGGCATCAAAAACGTGATCACGCACCGCAGCCCGATCTTTGGAGCCGGCAAACCGCGAGCGACGTGCCCAGTTGGTCAGCGCCTTTTCGGCGGCGCCTCCGGCCTGAATAAAGTCAATGATTTCAATGGCAGAGGAGAGGCGTGCGGCTGGGGTCATGTGGGTGCTTTCTGTGCTGTTGGGGGGCTACCCCATAGTTTGCTGCTTAAACAAATAGCCAACCCCAAGCAAGCAGATCAACGCGCCATCAGCCCAAACCGGTTTTATTTCGCCGCGCAATTGCGGTAATTGCTTTGCAGACAATGACGCGCCATTTCCTGTGCTTTGGCAACAGACTCGGCAGTCATTTCCTTGGCAATTAAATCGCGTAACTCCTGCGCATTTGAATGCCCATTCGCCGCTGCTATATTTGACCACATATGTGCCATAGCATAATCCTGTGCGACGCCATCGCCTTGATGATACATAATACCCAGATTTAATTGCGCCAATGCATGGCCCAGCTCGGCCAATAGGGTAGTCAGTTTCAGATCAGGAGTGTTGAGGACGCCGACACACATTGCAGCGCAAAACAGAA
>CAYYXZ010000136.1:0-5676 GCA_964475715.1 uncultured Marinosulfonomonas sp.
CAAAAAACGCATTTGAATTTGTTGAATTAACCTTTATCGTCGCGCCAACCCAGAAGTTCCAGGAACCAAACATGACAAATATCGCCCGGCCTCCCGTCAAAAAAGTTGGCATTTTAATCGCGAACCTTGGAACTCCGGACGGGTATAGCTATTGGCCCATGCGCCGGTATCTGGGCGAGTTTTTATCCGATAAACGGGTGATCGATTATCCGGCCTGGAAGTGGCAGCCATTGTTGCAGCTGGTTATTTTGTCAAAGCGCCCGTTCAGTTCTGGCAAAGCCTATAAATCTATCTGGAACGAGGCCGACAACGAAAGCCCGATTCTGACCATCACCAAAGCCCAAACGGCAAAATTAAAAACGGTTCTGGCAAAGCGTTATGGCGAAAATGTTATGGTGGATTTTTCAATGCGGTATGGCAACCCGTCTACCAAATCCAAAGTACGCAAAATGGTGCAGGCTGGTTGCGATAAAATCTTGTTTTTTCCGCTTTACCCACAATATGCAGGGCCGACAATCGCGACGGCGAATGACGCTTTTTTCAAGGCATTAAGTCAAGAAAAACAACAGCCTACAGCCCGCACCGTCGCGGCTTATTATAGCGAGCCAATGTATATCGAGGCACTGGCGCAATCCATTGAAACCGCCTATGCCAAAATGGACAAACGGCCCGATTTGCTGGTTGCATCCTATCATGGAATGCCCAAACGCTATATTGCCGAGGGCGATTTGTATCTGGAGCATTGCCAGCAAACATCAAAATTATTGCAAAAGCGGCTGGGTTGGGATGACGGGCAGCTGGTTACGACCTTTCAGTCACAATTTGGCCCCGAAGAATGGCTGCAGCCCTACACCGTTGAAGAAGTGGCGCGATTGGCCAAGCGCGGAAAGAAAAATATTGCCGTAATTGCGCCTGCGTTTTCAGCCGATTGCATCGAGACTCTGGAGGAGATCAACGAAGAAATTTACGAGAGTTTTGAAGAAGCCGGTGGTGAGGATTTTAACTATATTGCATGCCTGAATGACGGTGATGCCCATATTGCGGCGCTTGCCAAAATTATAGAAGATAATCTGGGTGGTTGGCTGAAATAATCCGCGAAAAAAGGCAGCGCGCGCACTGCCTTTTATAGATTCTGTTAACGTTTACCACACCACAGTGGCAATAACTTAGATAAGCAACACTTGCGTGCCAACCTTAACCAACTGAAATAACTCCTGAATGTGGTGGTTATAAAGCCCAATACACCCGTTTGACGATCTGCGCCCGATTTTGCGCGTGTCATGGGTGCCGTGGATGCGGTAATATCTCCATGACAGGTGCAAAGCATGGGTTCCCATCGGGTTATCTGGTCCAGGTCCAATATAAGGCGGCCATTCGGGATTTCTTTTCAGCATGGATGCTGTTGGTCTCCAGCTTGGGCCTTCAACCTTTCGGGTAATTCTGGTGCGGCCCAAACGGGTTAGATCTTCGCTCATCGGCACGCTTGAAGGGTATAGTCTGTAAATTGTTTCGTCAGCAGACCAGAAATGCAAAGCGCGTGACGTGGTATCAGCCAAAACGGCCCCGCCCTTAAGCGAAGAGAAATAAGGCTGCCAGTCAAATGAGCGGAAACTGGAAATATTCCTGCGCACTGATGTCGAGATATCCTCTTCAATTTCCGTTGCGTCGAATTGTGCCAATGCAGGCGAGGCAAGCGTGCCTATTGCCGCCGCCGTAGAGCCTAAAAACAAGCGCCGGTTCATTTTATTTGTTACTTTATCACGCATTTATCCGCTTCCATCCATTTGCCATGTCGCATTCACCCATATTCAGGCACCGATATATGGCATGAAAGCCGCAATCGCAAATCAAACAAGCGTTATTGTGCCAGTTCACTTAAATGTGGGTTTGATCCGCAACGATGTTATCTATAGAGGGATTAGATCAATCAACAACATATGGCTTTTTTCATGTTCCGACTAATTATTATCGTTTTCGCGGCTTTATTTGCCTTAACAGCGTGTGACGTGCAGGGGCCGAAACTTGGCCCGGATGGCAAGCCCTTGGCGCGGGTTTATAAGATTTCAGCAGCAGACACCGGCAAGATTCAGCTGCGCACCCGGGATTCTATCAATGCCTTACGGGCGGCAGCCGGGGCTTCGCCGCTAAACCTGAATGCAAAACTAACGGCAGCGGCGGCGACACATTCGCTTGATATGTCAGTGCAAAACCGTCCATGGCATTTTGGCTCTGATGGCTCATCGCCATTGGATCGGGTTGTGCGCACAGGATATACAGGTGGTTTGCGCGGTGAAAATATATCGGAAACCTATGAAACCGAGCTGGAAACCCTTGCCGCCTGGATGGAGCGCGAGGACACCCGCCGAGTGATACTGGATGCCCAAGCCGTGAATATGGGCTTTGCTTGGCATCAAGATCCAAACGGAAAAATTTGGTGGACATTGGTCACAGGCGGCTAAGGCTAAATTTACGGATGAATCGTTATCGGTGTGCCGTTTTTGACCATCGCGTAAATATCACGCATTTCACGGTCGGAAACAGCAATGCAGCCGGCGGTCCAGTTGGGGCCTGTGGGGTCTGTCGGGCGGGGTCCGCCGTGAATAAAAATATCGCCGCCCGGATCTTTGCCCAAGCTGCGGGCCATGGCACGATCAGCGGCATTGGGGTATGAAATTCCGAGAGACAGGTGAAAAGCGCTATTGGGATTGCGCCGGTCAATTGTGTATTCACCCTCGGGCGTTTTGCCGTCACCCTCAAAGACTTTGTGGCCCTTTGGCGCAAACCCCAGATCGATAGAATATTGTTTCAGCACTTTATCATGATGCATCAGATACATTTTCTGGCGTTCTTTATAAACAATCACGCGGGTAACTTCGGGGCCGGTGTAGGTTTTAAATTTTGTTGTGCAGGCACCAAGCACACCTAACAGCATAACGAATAATACGGTTTTCATTATATACATTTTATCTCTGCCCGTGTTGTTTTTCTAACGCATTACACCAAGCCATAGCATCTGCAAAGCAAAATGCGGCCCTGTATTTTCTCACAATAAGGTGAAAACAGCGACCAGTTCCACATGGGTTGACCAACGAAACTGGTCAATCAAATCAATTGGGCCCATGGCATACCCCGCTTTGATTAAAATATTAGCATCACGGGCAAAGCTGACAGGATTGCAAGATACCGCGACAACCGTTTTTGGTTTGGCAATGGCAATTTGTAAAAACTGTTTTTCGGCACCGGCGCGCGGCGGATCAATTACCACCACATCAAAGCGCTTTAATTCGTCGGGCAAAAACGGGCGGCGAAATAGATCGCGGGTTTCGGTTGTGATCTGCTTTAATCCGTTTGCTTGGCGCCATCCCCGATCCAGCGCAGTTAACATCTCGGCCTGTCCCTCAACCGCATGAATTTGGGAAAACTGCGCCATGGGCAAGGAAAATGTGCCGCAGCCTGCAAACAAATCAACAATCTTTCTGGCCCCCGAAACGCCGCCAAGCACAGCGCCAACCAAAGCATCTTCGCCTTCTTTTGTTGCCTGTAAAAAAGAGCCGGCGGGCGGAATAATGCGGCTGGTGTCAAATGTCTGATAGGGCGGGCTGATTTCGGCGACCGGCTCTCTGTTCCAAGTCAGGCGCGCTAGCCCGTGGCTGGATGCCAGCGCGGCCAGCACCATTTGCATTTGCGCATCCAGCGGCTTTGCATCCGTCACGGCCACATCGGCCCCCGCATCAGAACGGGTTACGCTAAAACGGATCTCGGATTTTCGGGACGCGCCTAAAACGGTTATCTCGCGCAAAACCGGCACAATTTCCAACAATTCCTGCGCCAGCAAATGACAATCAGGGGTTTCGGTGATAATATCCGAGGCGCGAGCATGAAACCCGACAAGCGCGCTTTTCTTTGTGCGCCGCCCTGAAAACACCGCGCGGCGACGACTGCCAGCGGGCGAGGTCTGAATGCTTTTAATCTCGGCTTTAATGCCTTGCGCGGCCAAGGCTGAAATCACCACATCCTGTTTCCAGTTGGCAACAAATTCATCGGATGCGTGCTGCAAAGAACAGCCGCCGCAGGATTTATAATGCCTGCACGGCGCACTGACGCGATCCGGTGAAGGGGTCATGATTTTGGGGGCGTTAATGCGGCCATCTATAATTTCACCGCCGATAATTTCGCCGGGCAAAACCCTTGCGGCAAAGACCGGCCCATCTGCGATCCCGTCTCCGTGATGGCCTAAACGTGTGATTGTGATGCTCATTATTTTGTGTCTTTTATGCCGATGAAGCCGCCTGATTGACGTTGCCAATATCCGGCGTATTTACCGTTCATGGCCAGTAACTGCGCATGGGTGCCTTCTTCGATAATGCGACCCTGATCCAGCACAATTATGCGATCCATCCGGGCGATTGTCGATAAACGATGCGCAATTGCCAGCACGGTTTTCCCTTCCATCACGCGCGACAAAGCGGTCTGGATAATTGCCTCGACCTCGCTATCAAGCGCGCTGGTGGCCTCGTCCAAAACCAAAATAGGCGCGTCTTTTAAAATCGCACGGGCAAGCGCAATGCGCTGGCGCTGGCCACCGGATAATTTGACGCCGCGTTCTCCAAGATAGGCATCATAACCGCGGCGCCCTTTGAAATCTTTCAAATCCTGAATAAAACCATGGGCTTCGGCGCGTTTGGCAGCATCGATCACATCGGCCTCAGAGGCATCGGGGCGACCATAAAGAATGTTATCGCGCGCCGAGCGGTTAAACATCGCGGTTTCCTGTGTTACCATCCCGATTTGGCGGCGCAGACTTTCCTGCGTGGTGGTTGTAATGGGCTGCCCGTCAATCGAAATTTGGCCATTTTCAGGATCATAAAGCCGCATCAGGAGCGCAACCAGTGTTGATTTTCCCGCGCCCGAAGCGCCGACAATCCCCAGTTTTTCGCCAGACCTGATCGTCAGATTAATCGCCGTCACCCCGCCGGTTTCACCGCCATAGGCAAAACTGATATCCTTGAATTTCACTTCGGCCCGCGTGATTTGCATTTCACGCGCGTCCGGGGCATCGACCAATCCATGGGTGGGGGTTAAGCTGTTCATGCCATCCTCGGCCTCGCCGATTGCCGCGTAAATTCCCATAAATGAAAAACTTACCCAGCCGGTTAGTTGCGCAACGCGCAGTGAAATTGCGCCCGTTGTCGCGATATTTCCGGGGGTAATTTCACCATAAGACCACAAAAAAATCGCAGCGCCAACAAGGATAACCGGAACAGAACCCGCGAGTGCCATCAGGCTAAAGCGAAACATCGTTGCGAGTTTTCCAAATTCAAGCATACTGTAACGCAGCCGAACCATAGCCGATTGTGCGGCGCTGTCTTCGTGCCGGTGATGGGCAAACAGTTTCACGGTTTTTATGTTGGTAACGGTATCGACAATCTGTCCGGTCAGCACGGCACGCGATGCGGCGCGTTCCTTGGCCCGCACTCGAATGCGCGGCAAAAACCAGCGGATTAGAGCCGCATAAATACCCAACCAAACGACCAACGCCAGCCCCACACGCCAATCAATTGCACCCAGCAAAGCTGCCGATCCGATCAAAGAGGCAAGCGCAAAGGCCATGACGTTAATCGTTTCAACCACCACTTCGGTAACCGCGCGCGCTGTTTGCATTTGCTTTTGCGCAAT
>CAYYXZ010000137.1:0-1498 GCA_964475715.1 uncultured Marinosulfonomonas sp.
GATTTCATTCAGGAATTTGTGGCCGAAATTGACCCCGAGGGCAAACATGTCACCACCGAAAGCGGCAAAAAGATAACTTATGATTACATGATTGTGGCCATGGGTGTGATTTTGGATTGGGAAAAAATCGAGGGCTTTGACGTTAACATGATCGGCAAAGAAGGCATTGCGTGCTGTTTTGCCGGCCCCAGATTGGCCGAAGCCAGCGCTGGCGAGCTGAGTAAATTTGCCGAAAAAGGCGGGGATGCGGTGTTTTTCCGCGCGCCGACTTTGCAAAAATGCGCCGGTCAGCCGATGAAATACGCGCTGGCCACCGAAGATATCACCGATACCGCAGGTAACCGCGGCAAAGCCAATTTCACCTATCTTGCCCACGGCAAGGCATTGATTTCAGTGCCAATTATCCATGAAAAAATGCGCATGATTTTCTCGCAGCGCGGCTTTACCGTGGATTATCATCACAAAATCAAAGCGATTGATCACGGCAAAAAAATCCTGACCTTTTCAACACCGGATGGTGATCAGGAACTGGGCTATGATTTCACCCAAGTGGTTCCCCCCCAGCGTGCGCCCGATCCTGTGGTGAATTCGCCACTGCCTTTCCTTGACAAAAGGCTAGGTCAGGGCTGGGTTGATGTGGACAAAGTAAATTTGCAACATAATCGCTACCCCGAAGTCTTTGCGATTGGCGATATTGCCGGTGTGCCAAAGGGTAAAACCGCCGCCTCGATCAAATGGCAGGCGCCGGTAATCGAGGATCATCTGGTAGCGCATATTCAGGGCAAGGAAGGCACTAAAGCTTACGACGGTTATACCTCGTGCCCGATGATCACCCGCGTTGGCAAAGCGATGTTGGTCGAATTTGATTACCACAACAATCTTGTGCCATCCTTCCCCGGCGTTATTGCGCCCCTGCAAGAGGGCTGGATCCCTTGGTTGATGAAAGCCATTGCGTTCAAAGCCACTTATCAAGCCATGATTCAGGGCAAAGCCTAAGGAGAAGACACTATGGAAGAACTTAAATTATCAGTTATGATTGCGGTTTTCGAGGAAATGTTCGGATTTTGGCTGTGGTGGGGTTTGGTGTTTGTTGCCGTGTCCATCACCTTGCTGTTTTTCTACATCATGATCCGCGATAAACGGTTTTACCCTCGGCATTACCTCTGGGCACAAATCGCCGCACCTTTCGGGGCGATTGTTGCCGTGATAATTGTGCTGTCGTCTACAGATTCCAAACTTGGCGATCTGGTAACACCGTTTGATGTTATTGTTATGCTCGGGGTTGCTGCCTTGGGGGCCGTTGGTGCCGTAATCTGGGCCTATGTGGCGCAGGCCTTTATGGATAAACGCAAAACCACCAAGTAGGCTACAATTCGCAAGAACACCGCCAACAGCAGCCTGTTAATTCCGGCTGCTGTTGTTTTTTGCCTGCCAGATTTTATCGCGGCCAGCTTTTATTACGAATTGTCGTTTTCCACATGCGCCACCCGTGCGCCGC
>CAYYXZ010000137.1:1598-5659 GCA_964475715.1 uncultured Marinosulfonomonas sp.
GCGGCCAGCTTTTATTACGAATTGTCGTTTTCCACATGCGCCACCCGTGCGCCGCTTTTATTTGACGTCACAATCGCCAAAGATTTCAATTTACGGTGCAAGGCCGATCGCTCCATGCCGACAAAATGGGCGGTGCGGCTGATGTTGCCGCCAAAGCGGTTAATCTGGGTCATTAAATATTCACGCTCGAACATTTCACGCGCCTCGCGCAGCGGCAAAGTGGCCAGCCCGGTTGAAAGCACAACGCGGCCATCGGTTTGCGCACCCGCCTCGACCGATGGCAATTCCTTGGCCAAAACCGGGCCGTTTTCAGAGCCAAGTATCAGCACCCTCTCGACGATATTTTTCAGCTGGCGAATGTTTCCGGGCCATTGCATCGCCTGCATCAAAGCCTGGGCTTCGTCTGAAAACGCCCGCAAAGGCAAGCCTTGGGATTTGTTCAAATCTTCGGTGAAATGCGCCGCCAACAGTGGAATATCCTGACAGCGTTCCTCAAGCGATGGCACCATAATCGGCACAACATTTAAACGGTGAAACAGCTCTTCGCGAAAGTTTCCAGCTCGAATTTCATCTTGCAAGTTCTTGTTTGTGCTTGAAATTACCCGAATATCGACTCGAACTTTATCGCTGCCACCAACCCGCAAAAACTGCTGATCCACCAACACCCGCAAGATTTTAGACTGCGTGCCGGGCGGCATATCTGCCACCTCGTCAAAATAAAGCACCCCGCCGTGGGCCTGTTCCAACAACCCCGGCTCCACACCCCGATCAGCCGTTTCGCGACCAAACAAAACCTCCTCCATGCGTTCGGGCACAATCGAGGCCGAATTAACGCAAATAAACGGCGCGCCAGAGCGGTTTGAATTGGCGTGAATGTAGCGCGCGGCCATTTCCTTGCCCGAGCCACCGGCACCCGTCAGCATCACCCGGCCATTGGAATTTGTCACCTTGTCCAGATTTGATTTCAGCGCCTTGAACGCCGTGCTTTGCCCAAGCATCACACCGCTAATCCCGTCGCTGCGTTTAAGTTCTACGTTTTCACGCCGAAGCCGCGAAGTTTCCATCGCGCGTGAAACCACCACCATCAACTGATCAATATTAAAGGGTTTTTCGATGAAATCATAGGCGCCCTGTTTGATCGCAGCCACCGCAATTTCGATATTTCCATGGCCTGAAATAATCACCACCGGAATATCGGGATTATCGCGTTTAACGGCCTTCAGAATATCAATTCCGTCCATATCGCTATCTTTTAGCCAGATGTCCAAAATCATCAACGACGGCGGCGCCTGATTGATTTCGCGCATGCAATCATCGGAATTTCCGGCCAGACGGGTGGCATACCCTTCGTCCTGCAAAATATCCGAAATCAGCTCGCGAATGTCGCGCTCATCGTCTACAATTAATATATCACTCATAATTTTTCACCCTTTGGTAGTCTTGTTTTTTATTGTTGTCTGCACAGCCAAACCGGCAACAGGAACAGCCAAACCGGCAACAGGAAACCGGATTTGCGCCCGTGCACCAAAACTTTCGTTATTTTCAAACCGGTCCGCATCCACCAGCGCCAGCGTGCCGCCATGTTCCTCGATGATCTTTTTCACAATCGACAAACCCAGCCCCGTGCCCGCATCACGCGTGGTGACATAAGGTTCAAACAGCCGCGCACGGTCTTCGGGTAGCCCAATACCGTTATCGGAAATATCTATGCTGATCGTGTTTTCCGAGACCTTCATTGCCACGCGAATTTCAGGTTTGAATTTATCTGGAAAGCCTTTTTTTCCAAGACTTTCAATTGCTTCGCCAGCATTCTTAATCAGGTTAACCAAGGCTTGCGATATCATGGTTGCATCAAGTTCCGCTAGAACTGGCCGCTCAGGCAGCTGAAGTTTCAAATCAACATCCGGAAATGCGGCCTCTTGCAAAGTCACCGCATCACGCAAAATTTGGCTTAGATCATGCTGTCGCAATTCCGGTTCGGGCATCCGGGCAAAGCGCGAAAACTCATCGACAATGCGGCGCAAATCGCCGGTTTGGCGGATAATCACATCGGTATATTGCGCCAGCGATTCGGCCTGATCGCCCAAAATGGGGGAAAATTTACGCTTTATGCGCTCGGCCGATAGCTGAATTGGCGTTAACGGATTTTTAATTTCATGCGCAATGCGGCGCGCCACATCGCCCCAAGCCGCCATGCGTTGGGCCGAAACCAGATCGGTCACATCATCAAAGGCAATCACATAACCCTCAAGATGGCCGTCATCATTGCGCCGCGTGCTGATCCGCACCAACAGATTTTCCAGCTTACCGGCGCGCGACAGCTTGATTTCCTGCTGCACAACCTCGTTATTTCTGTCCTTTAAGCGCTGCAAAAGCGGCGCAAATTCGGGCACCGCAACGCTGATATCGCCGCTATGCTCACCGGTCTGCAAATTGGGCAGCGAATTGGGCAGCGACAGCAGGCGCTCGGCCGAGCGGTTCACAAAAGTCACCCGCCCCTTGCCGTCCAGCCCAACCACGCCAGAGGCAACCGACGAAAGCACCGAATCAAACAAACGCCGCCGACGCTCGATCTGGTTGGAATTTTCGATCAAAGCCGCGCGCTGCCCCTTTAGCTGACGCGTCATTTGGTTAAAATAACGCCCCAGCATGGCAATTTCATCATCACCGGATTCCTCGATCACCTGCACATCCAGATCCCCCGTGCCCACCTGTTTGGCCGCGCTCGCCAACCGGCCCACAGGGCGCGACAGACGTTCGGCAAACCACAGGCCCAGCCAAATCGCCGCAAGGATCAAAATCACCGCAAAGCCGATATAAAGCAGGCCAAATTCCAGCAAAACCTTGCCACGCTCCCTTTCAAGTTCTTGATAATCGCGGGCGATATCTTTGGTTTCATCCAGCAGGTTTAAAATATCGCCATCCACATTGCGTGACAGATAAAGATAGCGGTCAACAAAGGCCACAAGCTTGACCAGCGTGCGAAATTCATTGTTATCCCAATCCTGAATAACCACGATTTCACCCGCGCCTGCCCGCTTCATATCATCCGCAGACGGCATCTCAAAATCAAACAAATACGAGCGCTCGCCGCGCGCGCGCAATCGGGCCGCGCCATCAATCACATAAGCTTCGCGCAGGCCGCGCTGGATTTGTTGCTGGCCACTGGTCAACAGCGCGCGCAGGTCGCCATCATTCAAAAAACGGTTGGCTTTTTTGGTGACATTTAAAAAACCGGCCAGCGCCTGAGTGTCTTCGATCAAATCGCGCCGGTGTTCATTTTCATAAGCCTCGGCCGCCAACAGCGATGTGTCCACCACTTGACGCACACGTTCCGAGAACCAGCCCTCAAGCCCCACATTTAACGTCAGCACCGAAAAAACCGCCACCAGAATAGTCGGAATCAAGGCAATCAGGGCAAAGACTCCGGTCAGACGCAAATGCAAGCGCGACCCCGCAGATTTCGCCCGGCGCGCCGCAATCATGCGGGCAACTTTTTGCAAAACAAGCGCTGCAACCACCAGAATATAGATCAGATCGGTCAGCAAAATCAGCCGCAAACCCGGGTCCGTCGCCCCCAGACCCAGCGGCCCCATCACAACATACGTCGCAACAACCAAAACCGGACCAAGCAAAACCAAACCAAGCGTTGCCGCGTTCTGCACACGTCTTTTACGCCGAAACCGGTTTACTTTTTTCCATGTTGCATTTCTGCTCGCAGCCGACACAAACCGATACTTTCTTTAGTGCTGCAAATGCAGCAAACCACTAGATTGTGCGCAGTTTAACAGTATTGATGCTATTACGCCACGCCAATTGTTGCCCTTTTACATCAATTTGCGCCGCCTTGCCACGTTAATATCCAGCTCCAGCAATTTTTTGCGCAAAGTATTACGGTTAATACCTAAAAGTTCTGCGCATTTGGCCTGATTTCCGCCGGTTTCCTGCATGGCTATTTCCAACAACGCCAGCTCCATTTCGCGCAAAATCCGGCCATATAAACCGGGCGGAGGCATGGCCGCGGCGTGCAAATCGAAATAACGTTGCAAATGGCGCGCAAT
>CAYYXZ010000138.1:0-1943 GCA_964475715.1 uncultured Marinosulfonomonas sp.
ATGGCCCCGACAGGTGGCAAATTTGCCCGCGCGCACAGCCTTGGTATAGGTGGATGTGGCCGAGGCATGTTGCGCAAACCCTTGCGGGAATTTCGAGATCGAGGAAGCACCAAGTCCGATCAGCACCTTGGAGCTGTCATCGGTATAACCTTGGAAATTACGTTTCAGACGCCCGTTTTTCAGGGCCACAGCAAGACCATCATCGGGTTTTGCAAAATGGTCTATGCCGATTTCAACATAACCGTCGGCCAAAAACATTTCACGGGCAACCTGATACAGGCCCAAACGCTCTACGGCGGCGGGCAGCGCATCTTCGGGGATCATTTTTTGGCGTTTGGCCACCCATGGAACATGCGCATAACCGTAAAGCGCCACGCGATCCGGCGAAAGACGCAGCAGTTTTTCAACACTTTGGGCAATGCGCTTATCGGTTTGATGCGGCAGGCCATAAAGAATATCGGCATTCAGTGATTTAATGCCGTGGCTGCGGATCATTTCGGCGGCATTGCGTGTCAACTCAAAGCTTTGAATGCGGCCGATGATTTTCTGAATTTCAGGGTCAAAATCCTGCACCCCGATCGAGGCGCGGTTCATCCCCGCAGCAGCAAGTGCGGCCGTGCGTGTTTCATCAATTTCGTTGGGGTCGATTTCAACTGAAAATTCGCCGCCCTGGGCCATGGGAATCACCTCAAAAACAGTCTCTGCCAGATCTGTGATCATTTCAGGGCTCATCAAGGTCGGGGTGCCGCCGCCCCAATGAAGGCGCGACAGGCTGAGGTTGTCGGGCAGGATGGATTTGAGCAATTTCAGCTCGTCTTTCAGGGTTTCCAGATAGATGCGCACCGGATCAACAGATTGGGTTCCCTGGGTTCGACAGGCGCAAAACCAGCATAAATGCCGACAAAACGGCACATGCAGATAAAGCGATATTTCCGATCCCGGCGTAATTGCCTGAACCCAGTCGCTAAAATGGCTTTGATTAACGCCATCGGCAAACTGGGGGGCAGTTGGATAGCTGGTATAGCGCGGCACACGCGCGTCAAATAGACCGAGGCGTGTTAGTTGTGATTGTCTTGTCATTCGGGTATGGTTATCTGCGAACAGGACCGATCACAATGATCAAGATCAAGAATTAGCGAAACGCAAAAGTTATGAACTTACAGCAACTAGCCAAACGAGAATGTGCGACCTGCACAATTCGCCACAATACAATTTGTGGGAAATGTGATGACGCAGAGTTGGACATACTAAATTCGATGAAGTTTTTTCGAAGCTATCAGGCTGGGCAAACTGTTGTCTGGTCCGGTGACCGGATGGATTTTGTCGGGACGATTGCCTCTGGTGTTGCGGCAATGAGCCAAACCATGGAAGACGGGCGCACGCAAATGGTTGGGCTACTTTTGCTTAATAATTTTATGGGGCATCCGGGGCGCGAATTTGCCCCCTATGATGTGGTTGCCGCAACGGATCTGGTGATGTGTTGCTTTCGCAAAAAACCGTTTGAAAAAATGATGCAGGAAACACCGAATGTTGCGCATCGTTTGTTGGAAATGACATTAAACGAGCTGGACGCCGCACGGGAATGGATGTTGTTGCTGGGCCGCAAAACCGCGCGCGAAAAGATTGCCAGCCTGATTGCGATTATTGCGCGCAGGAACGGTGCGACGCTACCGAACGGCGCGGATGGTCCTATCGTTTTTGATCTACCTTTAACCCGGGTTGCGATGGCTGATTATCTGGGGCTAACGCTGGAAACCGTAAGCCGGCAGATATCAAAATTGCGCAGGGACGGGATAATTTCAATCGAGGGCAAGCGCCGCGTAACCATCCCCGATTTCCGCCGTTTAATGGTGGAATCCGGTGATGATATTTCTGAATTTTAGGCGCTGAAACGGCTGAAACCTATGTGAATGCCGTTAACGCGCCATTAGCGCGCCATTAGC
>CAYYXZ010000138.1:2043-5623 GCA_964475715.1 uncultured Marinosulfonomonas sp.
GCGTTTTCCAGCATGTTGCGCGTTGCTCCGCCTAAAATTGCTTCGCGAAAACGCGAATGGCCGTAGGCACCCATCACCAAAAGATCCGCATTCATGTCGCGTGCATGGCGCTGCAATACATCCGATACCCGTGGCATGGTTTTGGCCAAAATGCTGATTTCTACCTTCACCCCGTGGCGCACCAGCATTTGTGACAAAGCCCCGCCCGGGTCTGATCGGTCCGGTCCGTGCTGGGGGGGATCAATCACCACGATATTCACAGATTCGGCACCAATTAGGGCCGGAAGTGCCGCCCGAACGGCCGACATGGCCTCACTGCTTTCGTTCCATGCGACAATTACGCGCAGTTTGTCTGTTTTTTCTTTTAATTTCGGCGGGACTACCAATGTAGGAGAGTTGCCTTCAAATAAAGCAGCTTCAAGTATGATTTCCTGTTCCTGACCGCAGTTTTTCCCATAGGGGCGTGGCAAGATGATTAAATCATTAAATCGTGCCCTGTGAGCGACAATGCGGCCAAGCCCTGCAATTTGTGCAACAGCTTTATCTACATAATATTTGATGCCCGATTTTTCAAGTATCCTGACTGCGAAAATTGCGGCTTCTTTGGCTTCTTCTTTTGCCTTTTCAAGGACTTCCTGATGAAATACCACACCAGCACCTGCATAATAATATCCGGTTTGGGTGCGGTCCAGCCCGATGCAGATTACATCCAGATGCGCGTCTTCTGCCTGCGCCATTTCAACCGCTTTGGCCAGCGAATGTTTGGCCACGCGTGTGTCAGTCAATACAGTAAGCAACGATTTGTAGCCCATAGCAGTCTCCGTTCATGGTGAATATTCGAGCTGATTAGGCTAATAGAATAAGCGCGCACTCCAGAGAGGGCCTTGATTTCGGTCAAGTAAATCAAAGCAAGTAATTGATCTAAGTCAAATCTGACGCCAAGATTTGGATTTTAGAATGTTGATTTGAATCAATGTGGATTGTAAGACCGTATTACATACGTCATCTAGTCACAAAGCAACTCAGCGCGATTCAAGCGTTAAGGCTAGGAAGCGAAGGGACGAAATATGCTAGACTATATTAAACTGATAGTAATCGGTGTTGTTGCGGTTGGTGCTGCAATTATGGCCAGTTACGCAAGGGATCTTGCCTTTCAGATACACATGATCATGTTCATGGTCGCTGCTGTTATCTATTTCATTGTTACAATGCGCGGAATTGATAAGCCGAAACCGGATCCTGACTCCTATATGGATGATGTTATCAGGGCCGGTGTTATTGCAACGGCTCTTTGGGGTGTGGTGGGTTTTTTGGTCGGGGTGTTCATTGCCTCGCAGCTGGCCTTTCCGTGGCTTAATTTTGAATGGGCGCAAGGTTACATGAATTTTGGCCGACTACGTCCGTTGCACACATCTGCTGTTATTTTTGCCTTTGGCGGTAACGGTCTGATTGCAACGTCGTTTTATGTTGTGCAACGCACATCGGCGGCGCGTCTGTTTGGCGGCAAATTGGCCTGGTTTGTATTTTGGGGATACAACCTGTTCATCGTGTTGGCCGCAACGGGCTATGTTCTGGGCACAAATCAGACACTCGAATATGCCGAGCCTGAATGGTATGTTGATATTTGGCTGACAATCGTTTGGGTTGCTTATCTGGTTGTGTTTCTGGGTACGATTTACAAACGCCAAGAAAAGCATATCTATGTAGCCAACTGGTTTTTCCTTGCCTTTATTGTCACCGTTGCGATGCTGCATATAGTAAACAATCTGGCAATTCCGGTTTCTATCTTCGGCTCTAAATCAGTATCTCTGTTTTCAGGGGTGCAAAGCGCGATGATCCAGTGGTGGTATGGCCACAATGCTGTGGGCTTTTTCCTGACGGCCGGTTTCCTGGGCATGATGTATTACTTTGTGCCAAAACAGGCTGAACGTCCGGTATTCTCCTATAAGTTGTCGATCATCCACTTCTGGGCGCTGATCTTTCTTTATATCTGGGCTGGTCCACACCACTTGCATTACACAGCACTGCCCGATTGGGCCGGAACGCTTGGCATGGTCATGTCGATCGTGTTGTGGATGCCGTCTTGGGGCGGGATGATCAACGGTCTGATGACGCTATCGGGTGCTTGGGATAAGCTGCGCACCGATCCGGTTATCCGGGTGATGGTGGTATCGATCGGTTTTTACGGCATGGCCACCTTTGAGGGTCCGATGATGGCGATCCGTGCGGTGAATTCACTGTCACATTATACGGATTGGACCGTTGGTCACGTGCATTCTGCCGCGCTGGGCTGGAATGGTATGATCACATTCGGTGCACTGTATTTTCTGGTGCCACGTCTGTGGAACCGCGAAAGCCTGTATTCGCTGAAACTGGTTAGCTATCACTTCTGGCTCGCGACAATTGGTATCGTGGTTTACGCATCTTCCATGTGGGTGTCGGGCATTATGGAAGGTCTGATGTGGCGCGAAGTTGATGCTTCGGGTTTCTTGGTGCATTCGTTTGCTGACACGGTCGAGGCCAAATGGTCAATGAACGTGGCGCGTGCAATCGGTGGTGGCATGTATTTAGTCGGTGGAATTATCATGTGCTACAATCTTTGGGCTACTGTTGCGAAGGGCAAAGCAAAAGCTGGCGCCCCCGTTGCAGTCCCGGCAGAATAAGGAGGGTTTGAAAAATGTCTTTTTTAGATAAACACGCAGTAATCGAGAGAAGTGCGACCCTCTTGCTGGTCCTTAGTTTGTTTGTTGTGTCAATCGGTGGGCTGGTGCAGATCACGCCACTGTTTTGGCTGGAAAACACCATTGAGGATGTAGAGGGCATGCGCCCCTATTCCCCGCTCGAGTTAGTGGGGAAAAACATCTATATGCGTGAAAATTGTGCGGTTTGTCACTCGCAGATGATCCGCCCGCTGCGTGACGAGGTCGAGCGCTACGGCCACTACTCACTGGCAGTGGAATCGATATATGATCATCCGTTTCAGTGGGGCTCAAAACGTACAGGACCCGATCTGGCCCGTGTAGGTGGGCGCTATTCTGATGAATGGCATCTTCAGCACCTGAAGGATCCGCAATCGGTTGTGCCGGTTTCAATCATGCCGAAATATGGCTTCCTCATGCGCAGGATGGTCACGCCAACCTATATTGAGGATCTGTTGAGAACCTATCGGATGGTTGGCGTGCCTTACACCGACGAGATGATCGCAAACGCAGCAGCCGATCTTAAAGTGCAGATTGATCCTGATGGCGATTACGATGATTTACTGCTGCGTTATCCAAAGGCGCAGGTGCGTAACTTTGATGGTGAGCCGGGTGTTTCCGAAATGGACGCGCTGATTGCGTATCTGCAAATGCTGGGCACGTTGGTTGATTTTGATACCTTCACACCTGACGCAAGCCGATAGGGGGGGGCATGGAAACATATTCTTTTCTAAGGCAATTTGCCGATAGTTGGGGCATGCTGGTGATGTTTGGAATCTTTGTGGGTGTGGTTTTCTGGGCGTTTCGCCCGGGATCGCGAAAGGTGCATGATTTTATTGCCGATACCCCGTTCCGTAACGAAGACAAACCTGCCCCGGCAG